>NZ_RCVK01000342.1:0-9815 GCF_003667485.1 Micromonospora sp. BL1 | reverse complement strand
AAAGTGTTGCCAAAGGAATCCCAACCAGCCAGACAACAGCCTGACCAGTCCGGGGTATAAAACAATTGGCACTGGCTTTACAAGCACCCTGTTGAGTTCTCAAAGAACAACCACACACCAACCAGAAGCCCCACACCGTGGAACCCCGCTTGGGGTATTTCGTTCAGCTGCCCGCCGCTCTCGCAGCGGGCACTTTTACTACGTTACCCGGTGGTTTCTGCCGTGTCAAACCGGTGTTTCCCGGTTCGTCGTGCATCACCCTTTTACCGGGCACCCCGATTCAACCGGCTTCCGCCGGTCGTTCCGAGGAATTCGGCAGGACGGCCGCCCGCAGTTTCCCACTGGCTCGCCCGTTTCCCTACCGGCCGACAACCTTACCCGGTCGGTTCCGCCTCGCCAAATCCGCCTCCCGGCGAATCCGGGGCACCACCCGGTTCTCAGGTCCTGCGCTCCGGCCTTCCAGGTCTTTCGCCCTGTTTCGTCCGTTCCGCGCTGGCAGAGAGAAAGTTACGCGCCCAGCGGAGTGATCGTCAAATCCACTGGGCGCGTCCCGCGTCACACAGTCGACGGGCGACTATCCGCGCAGCTCGACGCCGGCGAACGAGCGCTTCCCCCGGCGCAGCACGAGGTACCGGCCGTGCAGCAGGTCGTCCGCCGAGACGGTGGCGTCCACCTCGGAGATCCGGGTGTTGTTGACGTACGCGCCGCCCTCGGCGATCACCCGCCGGGCCTCCTTCATGCTCGGCACCAGGCCCGACTCCTTGAGCAGGCCGGCCACGTCCGGCAGCTCGTCGAGGTGCACCAGGCCGGCCTCGGTCAGCGCGGCGCGCAGCGTCTCCGGGGACAGCTCGTCGAGCGAGCCGCGGCCGAACAGCGCCTGGCTCGCGGCCACCGCCTGGGCCATCTCCCGCTCGCCGTGCACGAGCGTGGTCAGCTCCTCGGCGAGCGCCCGCTGGGCCAGGCGCGCCTGCGGCCGCTCCGCGGTGGCCTTCTCCAGCTCCTCCAGCTCCTCGCGGGAGCGGAAGCTGAAGTACCGCAGGTAGCGGCTGACGTCCCGGTCGTCGGCGTTGACCCAGAACTGGTAGAAGGCGTACGGGCTGGTCATCTGCGGGTCGAGCCAGACCGCGCCGCCCTCGGTCTTGCCGAACTTCGTGCCGTCGGACTTGGTGACCAGCGGCGTGGTGAACGCCTCCACCGGCCCGGCGCCGCGCCGCCGGACGTAGTCCACGCCGGCAGTGATGTTCCCCCACTGGTCGGAGCCGCCGTACTGGAGCTGGCAGCCGTGCCGGCGGTGCAGCTCGAAGAAGTCGTTCGCCTGCAGCAGTTGGTAGCTGAACTCGGTGAAGCTGATGCCCGTCTCCAGCCGCGCCCTGACCACCTCGCGCGCGAGCATCTTGTTCACCGGGAAGTGCTTGCCGACGTCCCGGAGGAACTCCACCACCGACATCTCGCCGGTCCAGTCCAGGTTGTTGACCAGTTGGGCCGCGTTCTCCCCGGTGTACGTGACGAACGGCGAGAGCTGCTCGCGGATGCGCTCCACCCAGCCGGCGACCACCTCGGGCGAGTTGAGCGTGCGCTCGGCGCTCTCCTTCGGGTCGCCGATCTGGCCGGTGGCGCCGCCGACCAGCAGCAGCGGACGGTGCCCGGCGAGCTGGAGCCGGCGCGCGGTGAGGACCTGCATGAGGTGGCCGGCGTGCAGGCTCGGGGCGGTCGGGTCGAAGCCCACGTAGAACGTGGCCGGTCCGGCGTCGAGCAGCTCGCGCAGGTCGTCGAGGCCGGTCGAGTCCTGGATCAGGCCCCGCCACAGCAGGTCTTCGGTCAGGGAGTCCCGCCCCTGCGGGAGGTTGCTGTCGGTCACGGTCACCGATTCTCCCCCATTCCCGGGCCCGGCCCGTACCGGGTTTGCCGACGTGGCGGCGACTAGGCTGGCGGCGCCCGTCGAACGCGAGGAGGAACCGCGGTGGACATGCCGAACCTGACCGGTGGCTTCGTGGCCCTGCTGGGCCTGACGTTCGACGAGGTCAGCGGGGACCGGGTGGTGATCCGCTGGAAGGTGCGCCCGGAGCTGCACCAGCCGTACGGGATCCAGCACGGCGGCGTCTACTGCTCGGTGGTGGAGACGGCGGCGAGCATCGGCGGCGCGCTCTGGCTGGGCGACAAGGGCAACGTCGTCGGGGTGTCGAACCAGACCGACTTCCTGCGCGCGGTGCGTGACGGGGAGCTGACCGCTGTCGGCACGCCGGTGCACCGGGGCCGCAGCCAGCAGCTCTGGCTCGTGGAGATCACCGACGCCGACGGCCGGCTGGTGGCCCGCGGTCAGGTGCGGCTGCAGAACCTCACCGCCGCCTGACGCATTCGCCCGAAACCGGGCGCTGACGGCGATATCGTCGCCTCGGTGTGGACGTCCGCGCCCGGCCCGACGTGAGGAAGCTGTTCGCCGCCACGCTCGGCGTGCTGTCGGCCGTCGGCGGCTTCGTCGACATCGGTGACCTGGTGGCGGCCAGTCAGGCCGGCGCGCTGTTCGGCATGGCCCACACCTGGGTGCTGCTGGTCGGGGTGGTCGGCATCTGCGCGTACGCGGAAATGGCCGGCCGGATCGCGGCGGTGAGCGGACGGGCGGTGTTCGACCTGGTCCGGGAGCGGCTCGGGCCGCGGGTGGCGCTGCTCAACCTGGTCGCGTCGTGGCTGGTCACTGTCGTCACGCTCGCCGCGGAGCTGGGCGGAGTGGCGCTGGCGCTGCAACTGGCGACCCGGCTGAGCCACCTGTTCTGGGTGCCGCTCGCCGCGCTGGCCGTCTGGCTGGTGCTGTGGCGGCTGCGGTTCGAGCTGATGGAGCGGATCTTCGGCCTGGCGGGGCTGTCGCTGCTGGTGTTCGCGGTGGCGCTGGTGGCGCTGCCGACGGACTGGCCGGAACTCGGGCAGGGCGTGTGGCAGGTCAGCTCGGCCGGACACGGCTGGCCGCTGTACTGGTTCGTAGCGGTGGCGCTGTTCGCCTCGACTGTGAGCCCGTACGAGGTGTTCTTCTTCTCCTCCGGCGGCGTCGAGGAGCGGTGGAGCGCGGCGGACCTGGCGCGGGCCCGCTCGAACGTGCTGATCGGCTTCCCGGTGGGCGGGTTCCTGGCGTTGTCGCTGATCGCCGTCGCGACGGTGGCCTACCACCCGTCCGGGGCATCGTTGAGCACGCTGGACGAGGTGGCGCGGCCGGTGGCGACCGCGCTCGGTGGCGCCGGACTGGCCGCCGCGGTGCTGGCGTTCTTCGCGGTGACGTTCGGCGCGGCGCTGGAGACCGGGCTGTCGGCGGCGTACGCGGCGGCGCAGTACTTCGGGTGGCAGTGGGGCAAACGGGTCCGTCCCCGTGAGGCGGCCCGGTTCCACAGCGTGCTGCTCGTCGGTCTGCTGCTCGGTGTGGTGATGCTGATGACGACTGTGGACCCGGTGCGGCTGACCGAGTACATGCTGGTGCTGAGCGCGGTGGTGCTGCCACTGACCTACCTGCCGATCCTGGTGGTCGCCAACGACCGCGGGTATCTCGGCGACCGGGTCAACGGGCGGTGGATGAACCTGCTCGGCGCGGTGTTCCTGCTGCTCATCGTGGCGGCCTCGGTGGCGGCGATCCCACTGGCGATCATGACGGGGATGGGGCGATGAGGGTTCAGCTCGCCAAGCGGCTGCTCGACCGGCAGATCGTCGACGTGGACGGGCGGCTGGTCGGGCGCGTCGACGACATCGCGTTCGCGGTCGACGACGAGGGCTTCCCGTACGTGGACGCCCTGCTCACCGGGCAGGGCGCGCTCGGCGAGCGGATCGGCGGGCGGATCGGGCGGTTGCTGGTGGCGGTGGCGGACCGGTTCACCGACGACCCGCCGGTGCCGCCGTTGCGCGTACCGCTGGCCGAGGTCGCCCGCGTGGACAGCGCGGTGCGGCTGCGCTGTCCGGCGGCGGACCTGCCGCCGTCACCGGTGGAGGCGTGGCTACGCCGGCACCTGATCGAGCGCATCCCGGGGTCCGGCCGTGCGAGCGGGTGAGCTGCTCGGCCGCACCGCGTACGACCTGCACGGGCGGCGGCTGGGCCGGGTGGTGGACGTGGTGGTGCGCGGCGGGTGGCCGCCGGACCGGCTGCGGATCACCGATGTGATCGTCGCCGGGCACTGGTGGACCCGGGTGATCAGCCGGCTGATCGGCCCGGAGCTGCACCCGTCCGGGCCGTGGCTGCTGCGGATCATCGCCCGGCTGGTCGGGCGGAGCACCCGTCAGCTGCCCGCCGACGCGGTGCAGCTGCTCCCGCCGGTGCCCGGCTTCCCGTTCAGCCCGCCCGCCGGGCGCCGCTGAGCCGAGCCTCGCTGAGCCGAGCCCCGCTGAGCCGAGCGCCAGTGAAGCGCGCGCCGGGCGCCGGTCAGCGGCGGGCGTCGTCCAGTTCCGGCGTGTCGGCCGGGTCGGCGGCGTCGTCGGTGATGTCGCCGTCCGGGGAGCCGTCGTGGCGGCCGCGGCGGCGGACGTGCACCTCGGTGATGGCCCGCTGGTCGACGTCGGCCACCGCCAGCTCCCAGCCGTCCACGGTCACCTGCTCCCCCGCCACCGTCGGGATGTGCCCGAGGCAGATCAGCACCAGCCCGGCGACCGTGGTGTAGTCGCCGGCGGGCCGGTTCGGCAGCTCCACGCCGAGGTCGGTCAGGTCGTGCACCGGGAACGTGCCGGGCAGCACCAGCGTGCCGTCGGCCTCGGTGCGCACGGCGCGCAGGTCCCGGTCGGTCTCGTCGTAGATCTCGCCGACGATCTCCTCCAGGATGTCCTCCAGCGTCACGATCCCGTCGACCGCGCCGCGCTCGTCGACCACGAGCGCGATGTGCTGGCGTTCGGCCTTGAACTGGCGCAGCGCGTCGACCACCGGCAGGGAGTCGGGCAGCAGCATCGGCGGGCGGGCGATCTCGTCGACCGGCCGGTCGTCCGAGACGCCGACCAGGTCCCGCAGGTGGATCACGCCCACCGCCTCGTCCAGGCCGCCGTGGCGCACCACCGGCGCCCGGGAGTGGCCGGTCGCCGCGAGGACGAGCCGGGCGGCCTCCGCCGTGGTGCCGCTGTCGAGCGTGAAGACCTGCAACCGGGGTACGAGCACAGCCCGCAACTGCCGGTCGGCGATCTCCACCGCACCGGCGATGATCGTGCGCTGTTCCTTGGTGAAGCCGTGGTTGCCGGCCACGATGTCGCGCAGCTCGTCCGGGCCGATCTCGTCCGGCTCGGCCTTCGGGTCCAGGCCGAACAGGCGTACCACCAGGTCGGTGGTCGCGCCCAGCAGCCAGACGGCGGGCCGGGTGATGCTGGACAGCACGTCCAGCGGGCGGGCCACCAGCAGCGCCCACCGCTCGGCCGACTGCATGGCGATCCGCTTCGGGGCCAGCTCACCGAAGACGAGCGTGACGAACGTGAGCACCAGCGTGACAGCGACGATGGCGACCGTCTCGGCGGCGTTGCCGAAGACGCCCAGCAGCGGGACGAGCGGCTTGGCCAGGGACACCGCGGCGGCGGCGGAGGCGAGGAACCCGGCGAGTGTGATGCCGATCTGGATCGTGGCCAGGAACCGGTTCGGGTCCTTCGCGAGGCGGGCGAGGGTCCGTCCGCCGCGGCTGCTGCGCTCCAGCCGCTGCACCTGGCTGTCCCGCAGGGAGACCAGGGCCATCTCGCTGCCGGCGAACACCGCGTTGAGGATCACCAGCACACCGACCAGGGCAAGCTGGCTCCAGTAGCTCTGCACGACCGGTTATCTCCCTCGGCCCGATCCGGGTCGGCCGATGGCCGACTCGCCGGCCGGCAGATCCGGTCGGCGTGGCCCTCTGTTGCCCCGCGGGACCGCCGCCGAATCATGACCGGCCCCGGCGTGACCCGCCGGAGCCGGGGCTCAGGCCGGTACGGGCAGGTCGAGCACGTACGCGCCGCCCTCAGGGCGGAACCCGAGCCGGTGGTAGTAGGGGGCGATCATGCCGGGCGGGCTGACCACCCGGCGGAAACCCCGGTCGGTGAACAGGCGGCTGCGCCGGTAGACGAACTCCCCCGGCGTGAAGTCGCGGAACGGCGGGGTCACGTAGTCCAGGTCGATCTGGGCCACCCCGCCCGGTTCGGCGTGCGAGAGCATCACGCCGACCACCTCGTCGGCGCGTACCACGAGGAACGCCGAGCGGTCGGCGGCGGCCGGGTCCCAGTGGAAGCCCGGGTTGAACCGGGCGATGTCGGCGGCGTGCACCCGCAGCGTGTGGGCCAGGAACGCGTCGCCGGTGCCCACCTCGACCACCTGGTAGGTCTGCTCGTCGTGCCGGGTGGCGAGCAGCTTGCGCAGGTACCAGACGTTGATCACGGCGAGCACGACGTTCAGCCCGACCATCGGCCAGACCTGCACGGCGGTGTTGTAGCCGATCAGGATGAGGCAGCCGACCAGGTTGAGCGCGCGCAGCCGCAGGATCCGGGTCTGCAGCAGGGACCAGACCAGCAGCGCGGAGCCGGCCCAGCCGACGAGTTCCAGCCAGTTCACCCGGGGAGACTAGCGGTCTGCCTGGTCAGACCCCTCGGCGGGCAGCTCCAGCACGTACTCCTCGACCTCGGTGCCGCGCGCCGGGGCGTACCCCGAGTCCTCGCCGACCACGACGAAGCCGCACTTGCGCAGCACCGCGAGCGAGGCGGCGTTGTCCTTGGCGGCGCGGGCGTGCAGCGGCCGGTGCGGCACCTCCCGCAGCAGCGCGAGCAGCGCGGCGGTGGCGTGGCCGCGCCCCCAGTGCGCCGCGTCGATCCAGTAGCTGACCTCGGTCTGCTCGCCGACCGGGAACGCCGCCACCCGCCCGACCAGCCGGCCGTCGGCGATGACGGCGCGGTTCACGATCCGCTCGTCGGCGCGGATGCGCGCCCAGTGCGCGTCGAACGCGGCCCGGTCGGACGGATCCTTCGGGCCGAACGCGGCCATCCAGTTCGCCTGCGGATCCTGCTCGTGGGCGAAGAAGGCGGGCAGGTCGTCGTCGCGCACCGGACGGAGCAGCACCTCGTCTGTCACGGCCGGAACGATACGGGCACCCTCCGACACGGTCGGGACCTCCGGCCCGGTGTGTGTCCCGTCCGACCCTGCCGCGCCCCCGGCCGCCCCGGTTACCAAGGAGGTGGAACGACGCAGTCGAGGAGGCCGGACCATGTCGAAGTACGTCTACGACTTCATCGAGGGTGACCGCAGCCGGGCCGACCTGCTCGGCGGCAAGGGCGCGAACCTCGCCGAGATGACCCGGCTCGGGTTGCCGGTGCCACCCGGGTTCACCGTCACCACCGACGCGTGCCGGGCGTACCTGGCCACCGGCGCGCCGCCGGACGGCCTGTACGAGGAGATCAACGCGCACCTGCGGGAGGTGGAGGCGCGGCTGGACCGGTGGCTGGGCGACCCGCGTGACCCGCTGCTGCTGGCGGTGCGCTCCGGCGGCCGGTACTCGATGCCGGGGATGATGGAGACGATCCTCGACATCGGGCTCAACGACACCACGGTGGCCGGGCTGACCGCCCGCACCGGCGACGAGCGGTTCGCCTGGGACTCGTACCGGCGGCTGATCCAGATGTTCGGCCGGACCGTGCACGGCATCCCGGCCGAGGAGTTCGAGCACGAGCTGGCCGCGCTGCGGGCCACCGCCGGGCCGGACGGTCCGGGCGCCGGGCAGTTGCGCGACCTGGTCGAGACGTACAAGAAGATCTTCGCCCGGCACGTCGGGCACGACTTCCCGCAGGCCCCGCACGAGCAGCTGTTCCTGGCCGTGCGCGCGGTGTTCGAGTCCTGGCACTCGGAGCGGGCCCGGATCTACCGGCGGCAGGAGCGCATCCCGGACGACCTGGGCACCGCCGTCAACGTGATGGCGATGGTGTTCGGCAACCTCGGCCCGGACTCCGGCACCGGGGTGGCGTTCACCCGCGACCCGGCCACCGGCACCCCCGGCGTGTACGGCGACTACCTGACCGACGCGCAGGGCGAGGACGTGGTGGCGGGCATCCGCAACACGGTGCCGCTGACCGAGCTGGAGCGGCTGGACCCGGCGAGTTACCACCGGCTGCGGGAGATCATGGCGACGCTGGAGCGGCACTACCGCGACCTGTGCGACGTCGAGTTCACCATCGAGCGCGGCCGGCTGTGGATGCTCCAGACCCGGGTCGGCAAGCGCACCGCGGCGGCGGCGTTCGTGATCGCCGCGCAGCTGGCCGAGGAGGGCCTGATCACGGCCGACGAGGCACTGACCCGGGTCAGCGGGGCGCAGCTCGCCCAGCTCATGTTCCCGGCCTTCGACGCCGCCGGCGCGCCCGAGCCGCTCGCGGTCGGCGTCGGCGCCTCGCCCGGCGCCGCGGTCGGGCGGGTGGTGTTCGACTCGGCCGCCGCGGCGGCGGCCGACGGACCGGTGATCCTGGTCCGGCCGGAGACCAACCCGGACGACCTGGCCGGCATGATCGCCGCGGCCGGGGTGCTGACCTCGCGCGGCGGCAAGACCTCGCACGCCGCCGTGGTGGCCCGGGGCATGGGCCGGACCTGCGTGTGCGGGGCCGAGGCGCTGGCCATCGACGTCGAGCGCGGCGAGTTCACGGTGGGCGAGCACGTGGTGCGCGCCGGCGACGTGATCTCGATCGACGGCACCAGCGGGCGGATCTGGCTCGGCGAGGTGCCGGTGCAACCGTCCCCGGTGGCCCGCTACCTGACCGGTGAGCTGCGGCCCGAGGCCGACCCGCTGGTCGCCGCCGTGCACCGGCTGCTCGGGCACGCCGACGCGGTGCGCACGCTCGGCGTCCACGCCAACGCGGACACCCCGGACGACGCCCGCCGCGCCCGCGAACTCGGTGCCGCCGGGATCGGGCTGTGCCGCACCGAGCACATGTTCCTCGGGGAGCGCCGGGAACTGGTCGAGCGGCTGATCCTGGCCGAGAGCCCGGCCGAGGTGGGCGCTGTGCTGGACGAGCTGCTGCCGTTGCAGCGGGCCGACTTCCTCGGGCTGCTCACCGCGATGGACGGGCTGCCGGTCACCGTCCGGCTGCTCGACCCGCCGCTGCACGAGTTCCTGCCTCCGCTGGCCGAGCTGACCGCCCGGGTGGCGGGCGCGCAGGCGCGCGGCGAGGAACCGGGCCACGACGGCGTGCTGCTGGCGGCGGTGCGGCGGATGCACGAGACGAACCCGATGCTGGGGCTGCGGGGCGTACGGCTCGGGCTGGTGGTGCCGGGCCTGTTCGCGATGCAGGTGCGGGCGCTGGCCGAGGCGGCCGCGCAGCGGGTCCGGGCCGGCGGTGACCCGCGCCCGGAGATCATGGTGCCGCTGGTCGGTGACGTGCGGGAACTCGCCGCGGTGGCGGACGAGGCGCGGCGGGTGCTGGCCGAGGTGCCGGACGCACCGGAGATCCCGGTCGGCACCATGATCGAGACGCCCCGGGCGGCGCTGACCGCCGGGGACATCGCCGCCGAGGCGCGGTTCTTCTCCTTCGGCACCAACGACCTGACGCAGATGACCTGGGCATTCTCCCGGGACGACGTGGAAGGGGCGTTCTTCTCCACGTACCTGGAACGGGGGATCTTCCCGGTGTCGCCGTTCGAGAGCATCGACGCCACCGGGGTGGGCCGGCTGGTCCGGCTCGCCGTCGCCGAGGGGCGGGCGGCCCGGCCGGACCTGACCGTCGGGGTGTGCGGCGAGCACGGCGGCGACCCGGACTCGATCGGGTTCTTCGCCGCGGCCGGGCTCGACTACGTCTCCTGCTCGCCGTACCGGGTGCCGGTGGCGCGGCTGGCCGCCGGCCGCGCCGCGGTCGAGGCCCGCACCGAGAAGTCC
>NZ_RCVK01000184.1:0-9905 GCF_003667485.1 Micromonospora sp. BL1 | reverse complement strand
GCGGTGCCTCGCGCGGCGGTACGGCGACGGGCCGCTGCCGCCGGGCAACCGGACGGCCGTGGTGCTGGTCAGCGCGGGCGGGGACACCTCCGGTGCGGCGCACGTCCGCGCCACTGTGGACGCGGGCGGGCGGATCGGGCCGCTGTTCTTCTTCCAGTCGGTGCCGAACAGCGTGGCCGGGCACGTCGCGGCGCGCTGGGGACTGGACGGGCCGGTGGTGTGCCTGAGCCCGACCGGCGACCCGCGGGCCGAGGGGGAGGCCGAGGCGGACCTGCTGCTGTACGACGGCGACGCCGCACAGGCGTTGCTGATCCTGATCGAACTGGCACCGGACGGTACGCCGGGCGAGGCGACCGCGGTGCTGCTGGGGGAGGGAACACGTCAATGAGGACGAAGGGACTGCGCGGCGCGCTCGCGGCCGACGCGGAGCTGGGCGCGGGCAATGTGCTCGCCCGGGTGCTGGCCCACGGCGCCGACCCGGACGGGCCGGGGCTCACGTTCGACACCGAGGTCGACGGCCACCCGGCCGAGACCCCGCTGACCCTGGGCCGGCTCGACCGGATGGTCGCCGCCCGGGCGGCCTGGCTGCACGAACGCGGGGTGAAGCCCCGCGACCCGGTCGCGGTCTGGGCCGGCACCGCCGCCGACATGGTGCTGTCGTTCCTGGCGCTGACCCGCCTCGGCGCCGTCCCGGCGCTGATGAACGGCAGGCTGCGCCCCGAGATCGCCGCCGAGTACATCCGCCGGCTGCGCGCCGCCGGGGTGCTCGCCGACGCCGCGCACGCCGAGGCGCTCGCCGGGCACGACCTGGGCGCGCCGATGATCGGCGAGCCCGCGCAGGCGGGCACCGGCGACCCGGACGCCGCGCCCGCGCACTACCGGCACCACCCGGACGACCCGATCGTCATCACCCACACCTCCGGCACCACCGGCGTGCCGAAGGCCGTGCTGCACTCGCACGCCAGCCTGTTCGCCGCCACCCGCCACCTGCTGTCCATGCCGCAGGCGCAGGGCACCACGCGCATCCTCAACGCGCTGCCCGCCCCGCACACCGCCACGGTGCTCATGGTCAACCAGGCGCTCGGCAACCGGGCCGAGATGTTCCTGCTCTCCGAGCAGGGCGGCGAGCGGGTGCTCGACGCGATCCAGCGCTGGCGCCCGGACGGCGTGTTCGGCTTCTCGGTCACCTGGGCCGAGCTGGCCCGCTTCGACCTGTCCGGCTACGACCTGGACTCGGTGCGGCTGTGGTTCAACACCGGCGACTGCTCGCACGAGCCGCACGTCCGGCGGCTGGTCGCGGTCGGCTCCCGGGACGTGGTGACCCGCGGCGGCGTGACCCGGGTGCCCGGCTCGGTGTTCATCGACGGCCTCGGCTCCAGCGAGATGGGCCACTCGATGTTCCACATCACCCACACCGTCGACACCGACCGGTACGGCCGCTGCGTCGGCCGCCCGTACCGGTTCACCAAGGTCGCGGTGCTCGACGCCGACGGCAACGAACTGCCGCCCGGGCAGGTGGGCTGGCTCGGCATCGACTCGCCGTCGCTGTTCCGCGGCTACTGGAACGACTCGGTCACCACGTACCGGTTCCGGCTGCGCGGCTGGTACCTCACCGGCGACCTGGTGTACGCCGACGACGACGGCCGCTACTACCACCTGGACCGGGCGGTCGACTCGGTGGAGGCAGGCGACGGGAAGCGGTTCTTCACCGCGCTGTCCGAGGAACGCATCCTCGCCGCCTGCCCCGACGTGACCGACTGCACAGTGGTGATCGTCAAGGCGGACGACGGCACCGTCACCACCGACGTGCTGCTGGAACTTGCCGCCGGCGCCGACCCCGGGACGGACCGCACCGAGCGCATCCGTACCGCGCTCGGCCCGGACGTGGCCGTCACGCTGCGCCGGATCGTCCCGGTACGCGCCGACGACATCCCGGTCACCGTCACCGGCAAGGTGCGCAAGGTGGCGCTGCGCGAGCGCTACCTGACCGAGGCGCCGTCGTGAGCGCCGTCATCACCGGCATGGGCCTGTTCACCCCGGCGGGTCGCGGTGCGGCGGACACGTTCGACGCGCTGATCTCCGGCCGGTCCGGGCTGCGCCGCCCGCCCGAGGGACACCCGGCGGCGGGCAGCCTGGAGGTGGCCGGCGTGCTGCCGGACATCGACCCGCGCAGCGTGGCCTCCGGACCGGAGACGAAGGTGCTCGACCGGGTGGTGCTGCTCGCCCTGATCACCGCCGCCGAGGCGCTCGCCGACGCCGGCATCGAGGTGGGCCGCGACGTCGACCCGGAGCGCATCGCGGTGATCGTCGGCGGTGTGGGCGGCATGTCCACGCTGGAGGGCCAGGTGCTGGCGCGGGCCGCCCGGGGCCGGGCGGCGGTCAGCCCGTACCTGCTCACCGGCATCCTGCCGAACATGCCCTCGGCGCGGATCGCCATCGCGCACGGCATCCGCGGTTACAGCTCGTCGGTCGGCACGGCCTGCGCCTCCGGCGCCCAGGCGGTCGCCGACGGGGTACGCCTCATCCGCTCCGGCGAGGCCGACGTGGTGGTGTGCGGGGCGAGCGAGGCGCCGCTGTTCGGCACGTTCGCCGACACGTTCGGCAACGCCCGGGCGCTGGCCCGGGGCTGGGACGAACCCACCGAGGCGAGCCGCCCGTTCGACAAGCGGCGCAACGGATTCGTGCTGGCCGAGGGCGCGGCGCTGCTGGTGCTGGAGCGCGCCGGGCACGCCGACGGCCGGGGTGTGCGCGGCTACGCCGAGGTCGCCGGTTTCGGTGCGAACACCGACGCGTACCACCCGACCGCGCCGCGGCCCGACGGCGCCGGCGCGGCGGCGTGCATGCGCCGGGCGCTGGCGGCCGGCGGGGTCGAGCCGGCCGACGTCGGGTACGTCAACGCCCACGGGACCGGCACCAAGCTCGGTGACGTCGCCGAGACGATCGCGCTGGCCGAGGTGTTCGGCACCGGCGGCGTGCCGGTCAGCTCCACCAAGGCGCTCACCGGGCACCTGCTCGGCGCATCAGGGGTGCTGGAGGCCGCCGCCACCGCGCTGGCGCTCGACGGTGGCCTGCTGCCACCCACCTACCACCTGGACGACCCGGACCCGGAGTGCGAGGCGGACCACGTCCGCGCCGTGCCCCGGCCCACCCGGGCCGGCCACGCGCTGACGAACTCGTTCGGGTTCGGCGGCCAGAACGTCAGTCTGCTCCTGCGCCGGCTCTCCGGGCCGGCCCGCCGGGCCGCCACCCCGGCCGCTGGCTGACCGGACTCCAGTCCCGGGCGTCCGTCCGGGTCGCGATCACGGGGGGAACAGGGGAAGCCCATGACCATCAACGGGATAGATCATCTCGAACTGTACGTGGGGGACGCCCGGCAGGCGGCCTTCTACTTCGACAACGCCGTCGGTTTCCGGCTGTGCGGGCAGGGCGGTCCGGAGACCGGGCTGGACGGGCAGCGCTCGCTGCTGCTGGCCCAGGCCGGCATCCGGCTGCTGCTGACCACCGGCCTGTCCGCGGAGCACCCGGCGGCCACCTACGTGCACCGGCACGGCGACGGCATCGCCGTGGTGGCGCTCGCCGTCGACGACGCCGCCGGGGCGTACGCGGAACTGGTGGACCGCGGCGCGACGGCGCTGAGCCCGCCGCGCACCTTCACCGGCGCGGACGCCGAGGTGGTGGTGGCCGAGGTCGGCGGCTTCGGCGACGTGGTGCACCGCCTGGTCGAGCGCCGCGGCGACCCGGGCGTGTTCCTGCCCGGCGCGATCGAGCCGGTGACCGCGCCGGACGGCACGGACACGCTGCTCGCCGAGGTCGACCACCTGGCGATCTGCGTGCCGCCGGGGCAACTCGGCGAGACGGTGGCGCACTACGAGAAGGTGTTCGGCTTCGCCGACATCTTCACCGAGCACATCGAGGTCGCCGGCCAGGCCATGAACTCCAAGGTGGTGCAGAGCCCGTCCGGGAAGGTCACCTTCGTGCTGCTGGAGCCGGACACCGGCGCCCGGCCGGGGCAGATCGAGGACTTCCTGCGCTGGCACGCCGGCGCCGGGGTGCAGCACCTGGGCCTGCGCACCGACGACATCGTCAGCGCCGTCGGCGCGCTCGCCGGGCGCGGGGTGCGGTTCGCCAGCACCCCCGGCGCGTACTACGACGGCCTGGAGCGGCGGGTCGGCCGGCTGGACGCGCCGGTGGACCGGCTGCGTGAGCTGAGCATCCTGGTCGACTCCGACCACGACGGGCAGCTGCTGCAGATCTTCACCGAGTCGATGCACGTGCGCCGCACCCTCTTCCTCGAACTCATCGAGCGGCGCGGGGCGCGCACCTTCGGCAGCGGCAACATCAAGGCGCTCTACGAGGCCAAGGAACGCGAGCTGGCCGCGGCGGGGGCGACCCCCGGCGTCGCGGCCGGAGGGGTAGGGGCATGACCACCATCGATCCCGGGCTGACCGCCGAGGAGGAGGCGCTGCTTCCCTCCGACGAGGACGTCCGGCACTACGCCGAGCACGGCTGGTACCTGTCGAAGAAGCTGCTCACCGACGACGAGGTGGACGAACTCGTCGCCGCCACCGACAGCTACTACGCCGGGGAACGCGACCGGCGGCTGCCGGTACGGCCGCCGAAGCTGGCCTACTGGGAGCCGTCCCGGGGTGACGTGCAGCGGCACAACGACTACGTCCACCACGAGCACGACGGCATCGCCCGCATCCTGCGCAAGCCGCTGATCGGTGCGGTCGCCGCCAGGCTGGCCCGGGCCGCCGAGATCCGCATCTTCCAGTCCACGCTGATCTGGAAGCCGCCGATCGCCGGTGAACCGTCGAACATCGTGCCCTGGCACTTCGACAAGCACTACTGGGCGTCCTCGTCGTCGGAGAACATGCTCACCGCGTTCATCCCGTTCCACGACTGCGGCGAGGAGATGGGCACCATCACCATGGTCGACGGCTCCCACCGCTGGCGGGAGATCGGCGCCGACGACACGGTGGTGCGGCACTTCGCCGACCGGGACCGCGACCAGCTCGAAGTGATGCTCGCCGAGAACGCGGCGTACAACGGCGCCGAGATCCGCAAGATCCCCATGGTGATCCCCAAGGGACACATGAGTTTCCACCACTGCCGCACCTACCACGGCAGCGGTGCGAACGTCAGCGGGCGGCCCCGCCGGGCCGTCTCGCTGCACCTGCAGGACGGCGACAACGCCTGGCGGGAGTATCCGCTCTCCGACGGCACGCTCGCCGCGTACAACCACGACGTGCTGGTCCGCCGCACCCACGAGGGCCGGCCGGACTACGCGGACCCCGATTACTGCCCGGTCATCTGGCGCGACCGCGCCCAGCAGGGAGGCTGACAATGTCACGGTACGACTGGGGTAAGACGCACCCGGGCATCGAGCGGCTGGAGCGGGCGGTGACCGAGCGCCGCGACGTGGTGGTCAAGCACCCCCTCTACGCCAACCTCGACACCCACGACGCGCTCGTCACGTTCATGGAGCACCACGTCTTCGCCGTCTGGGACTTCATGTCCCTGCTGAAGTCGTTGCAGCGGCAGCTCACCTGCGTCACCGTGCCGTGGATCCCCACCGGACCGACCGGCAGCCGCCGCCTGATCAACGACATCGTGATGGTCGAGGAGAGCGACGAGCTGGGCGACGGCTACATCAGCCACTTCGAGCTGTACGTGCAGGGCATGACCGAGGCCGGCGCCGACACCAGCGCCGTGAACAAGCTCGTCGACCTGCTGCGCGACGGCACCCCGGTCACCGAGGCGCTCGGCGCCGCCGGCGTCCCCGCGGCGTCGGCCGCGTTCGCCGGCACCACCTGGCGGATCATCGAGACCACCCCGGTGCACTGCCAGGCCGCGGCGTTCGCGTTCGGCCGCGAGGACCTCATCCCGGAGATGTTCACCCAGGTCGTCGCCGTCAACGAGCGCAGCAACCGGCTGAACAAGTTCGTCGACTACCTGGAGCGGCACATCGAGGTCGACGGCGAGCAGCACACCCCGATGGCCATGCAGATGCTGGCCGACCTGTGCGGCGACGACGACACCAAGTGGCAGGAGTGCGCCGACACGGTGAACGCCGCGCTCGCCGCCCGCGCCCGCCTCTGGGACGACATCCTCGCCGCCGTCAAGGAGGGCCGTCCGGCGTGACCGGCTCCGACCCGCTCCGGCTCTACCGGACGGTCCGGCTGATCCGCCGCTTCGAGGAGCGCGCGATCGAGCTGGTCCGCGCCGGGGAGATCGTCGGCGGCATCCACCCGTACCTCGGTCAGGAGGGGATCGCCGCCGGCGTCTGCGCGGCGCTGGGCGCCGAGGACCTGGTCACCGGCACCCACCGCGGGCACGGGCACGTGCTCGCCAAGGGCGCCGACCCGGCCCGGATGCTGGCCGAGCTGTGCGGCCGGGTCACCGGGCTCAACCGGGGCCGGGGCGGGTCGATGCACGCCGCCGACTTCGGCGTCGGCGTCCTCGGCGCCAACGCCATCGTCGGTGCCGCCGGCGCGATCCTCACCGGAGCGGTGTGGGAGCGGCGGCGGCGCGGCGCCGACATCGTCGGCGCCACCTTCTTCGGCGACGGCGCGGTCAACGAGGGCATGCTCCTGGAGGCGTTCAACCTGGCCGCGCTCTGGCGGATACCGGTGCTGTTCGTCTGCGAGAACAACGGCTATGCCACCACCATGCCGGTCGACGGCGCGGTCGCCGGCACCATCGCCGGGCGGGCCGCCGCCTTCGGCATGCCGGCGGCCGCCGTCGACGGGCAGGACCCCGAGGTGGTACGCGAGGTCACCGCCGCCGCCGTCGCGCGGATGCGCGCCGGCGGCGGCCCCGAGCTGGTCGAGGCCCGCACCTACCGCTTCGACGCCCACCACACCTTCGAACATCAGGTACGCCTCGACTACCGGCCGCCGGAGGAGGTGGCCGAGGGCCGGTCCCGCGATCCGGTCGACATCGCCGGAGCGCGGCTGGACCCGGCCGTGCGGGCCGAGGTGGACGCCGCGGTCGAGGCGGAACTGGACGCCGCCGTCGAGTACGCGCTCGCCGGGCCGCACCCCGACCCGGCGACCGCCCTGGACCACCTGTACGCCAGCGGGCTCACCGCCCGGACCGGAGGTGGCTGATGCCCCGGCTCTCCTACCGCAGGGCGCTCACCCGGGCGTTGGCCGACGAGATGACCCGCGACGAATCGGTCGTGGTGCTCGGCGAGGACATCCGGGTGGCCGCCGCGAACGTCACCACCGGCCTGCTGAAGAAGTTCGGTCCGGAACGGGTCCGCGACACCCCGCTGTCCGAGCAGGCGTTCACCAGCTTCGCCACCGGCGCGGCGCTGGCCGGGGCCCGCCCGGTGGTGGAGTTCCAGATCCCGTCGCTGCTGTTCCTGGTCTTCGAGCAGATCGTCAACCACGCGCACAAGTTCCCGCTGATGACCGGCGGCCAGTGCGCGGTGCCGGTCACCTACGTGGTGCCCGGCTCCGGCTCCCGTACCGGCTGGGCCGGGCAGCACTCCGACCACCCGTACGCGTTGTTCGCCCACGTCGGGGTGACCACAGTCGTACCGGCCACCCCGGCCGACGCGTACGGGCTGCTGGTCTCCGCGATCCGCTGCGACGACCCGGTGGTGGTCTTCGCCCCGGCCGGCGCCCTGGACCTGCGCGCCGACGTCACCGACCTGACGCCGGTGCCGCTGGGCCGGGGGATCATCCGCCGCGCCGGCGCCGACGTGACTGTGGTGGCGGTCGGGCACCTGGTGCACGACGCGCTCGCCGTCGCCGAGGAACTCGCCGGCCAGGCGTCGGTGGAGGTCTTCGACCCCCGCACGCTCTACCCGTTCGACTGGGACGGGCTCGTCGAGTCGGTGAGCCGCACCGGGCGGCTGGTGGTCGTCGACGACGGCAACCGCGCCTGCGGCATCGCCGGGGAGATCATCGCCACCGTGGTCGAGCGGGTCCGGCTGGCCGCGCCGCCCCGGCGGGTGACCCGCCCCGACGGTGCGGTGCTGCCCTTCGCGCCCGCCCTGGACCGGGCCGTGCAACCCGGCCGCGACCAGCTCACCGCCGCCATCCAACTGACCCTCAAGGACGGATGAACGATGGACCCGAAATACACGTGGCCGCCGCTCGGCCAGGCGTGGACCGACCTGCCCGAGTCCACCCGTACCGCGATGGTGACCACCGGCGCCGCGGCCTGGGAGAAGGTCTTCCACGGCCGGGCCACGTACAACAAGCAGTGGCGGCTGGCCCGCCCGCCGGTGTTCACCGCCGACGCGTTCCGCGAGCTGAACGAGGTCTGCGACCGCATCGCCCAGCTCATCCTGGAGGCGTGCCGGCGCCGCGCCCGTACCGCCGGTGAACTGCGCCTGCTGCTCGACGTGCCGGACGGCGAGACCCGGCTGCTCGACCCGGACGAGGAACTGCACGAGGGGCTGCTCGCCGCGTACCGGCCGGACGTGCTGTTCTCCGGTGGCGTGCCGTGCATCGTGGAGTACAACATCGACAGCAGCCTCGGCGGCGGCTTCGACGCCGACACGGTGATCCAGCGGTACGCCGAGCTGTACCGCGCGCACGACCTGCTCGACGGGTCGCGGCCCGCGCCCTCGCTGCTGGACCAGCGGTTCGTGGCCATCCGGGACACGCTCGGCCTGCCCGACGGCGCGCGGGTGGCGTTGCTGATGGACTTCGACGCCGACTACCCGGGACTGGACGACCCGGAGACGTTCATCCGGATCCTGTCCCCGCTGATCGACCAGGCCCGCCCGTTCGGCATCGACCTGGTCATCGCCCCGGTCGCCACCGCCGGCCTGGACGCGCAGAACCGGCTCGTCGTCGGCGGCGCACCGGTCGACGCCCTGTTCCGGCTGTTCGTGCCCAACCGGGTCACCCCCAGCCCCGGGCTGGACGCGGTGGCCGGCGCGCTCGCCGCCGGCACGCTGCCGATGTTCGTCAGCAGCGCCGCGTGGCTTCTCAGCAACAAGCTGAACTACGCGTGGCTCTGGGACGACCTGGACCTGCTGCCGGAGGACGACCGGACGCTGATCCGCCGGTACGTGCCGCACACCGTGGCGCTGACCGCCGACCAGCTCGACCGGGCGCTCGCCGAACAGGCCGACCTGGTCGCCAAGCCGGCCGGCGGCTCGGCCGGGCACGGAGTGCTCATCGGCCGGGAGATGACAGCTGTGGCGTGGGCGGACGGGGTACGCGCGGCCATCGCCGAGGGCGGCAACATCCTGCAGCGCTACCACGAGGCGGACCGGGTGGCGATGGACTTCGTGCAGATCGAGACCGGTGAGACGGTCACCGCCGACGTCCCGTACAGCCTCGCCCCGTACCTGTTCGACCGCACCGCATCGGGTGCGCTCGCCCGGGTGGGTTACCCGGGTTGCGACGAGGTCCTCAACCTGGCGAGAGGCGTCCTCCTGACCGGCATCCTCCTAACCGACTAACCCCCCGGTCCCTCTCGCTCCCATCGCGTTGATCAAGGAGTTTGTGTTCCCACCGAGGCGCGTCACCGACCCAAACTCCTTGGTCAACGGACTGGATCCGGCCTGCGGGTTGGGTCCCGGGCACCCCTGGCCCCGCTGATCATGAAGTTGGCGGGGACAAAGCGGACGCGCAGTGCCGTCAACTTCATGATCGATGGGACGGGGCGGTCGGGTCGGGTGTGCCGCTCGCCCGGTCTCCCTGTCACGTCTCCGCCTCCTCCGGCCCCCGGCCCCGACGCGTTGATCAAGGAGTTTGTGTCCTCACGGGGGCGTCTCACCGACCCAAACTCCTTGGTCAACGGACTGGATCCGGCCTGCGGGTTGGGTCCCGGGCGCCCCTGATCCCGCTGATCATGAAGTTGGCGGGGACGAAATGGACGCGCAGTGCCGTCAACTTCATGATCGTCGGGCAGGGCAGGGCAGGGCAGGGCAGGGC
>NZ_RCVK01000347.1:0-9964 GCF_003667485.1 Micromonospora sp. BL1 | reverse complement strand
GACCGACCCCTTCCCACCCCCGAAGGACGTACGCGCGATGACAGTGGCCTATCTCGTTGCCGGAGTCCGCACCCCGATCGGCCGGTACGCCGGCGCGCTGGCCGGGGTCCGCCCCGACGACCTGGCCGCGCACGTCGTCCGCGAGCTGGTGGCCCGCCACCCGTCCGTCGACTGGGCCCGCACCGACGACGTGATCCTGGGCTGCGCCAACCAGGCCGGCGAGGACAACCGCAACGTGGCCCGGATGGCCGCGCTGCTCGGCGGCCTGCCGGAGGAGGTGCCGGGCAGCACCGTCAACCGGCTCTGCGGCTCCGGCCTGGACGCGCTCGCCTCCGCCGCCCGCGCGATCGTCGCCGGGGAGGCCGACCTGGTGGTGGCCGGCGGAGTGGAGAGCATGAGCCGTGCGCCGTTCGTCATGCCGAAGGCGGCCACGCCGTTCGCCCGCACCGCCGAGGTGTACGACACCACGATCGGCTGGCGGCTGGTCAACCCGCTGATGCGCAAGGGCTGGGGCATCGACTCGATGCCGGAGACGGCGGAGAACGTGGCGGCCGAGTTCGGCGTGGACCGGGCCGCGCAGGACGCCTTCGCGTACCGGTCGCAGCAGCGGGCCGCGAAGGCGCAGGCCGACGGCCGGCTGGCCGAGGAGATCGTCCCGGTGACGGTGCCCGCCGGCAAGCGGGAGACGAAGCTGGTCGAGGCCGACGAGCACCCGCGCGAGACGACGCTTGCGAAGCTCGCGGCGCTGCCCACCCCGTTCCGCGAGGGCGGCACTGTCACCGCCGGGAACTCCTCCGGGGTCAACGACGGCGCCGTCGCGCTGCTCGTCGCCTCCGCGGCCGCCGTCGAACGCTACGGCCTCACCCCGCTGGCCCGGGTACGCGGTGCCGCGTCGGCAGGCGTACCGCCGCGGATCATGGGCATCGGCCCGGTCCCGGCGACCCGGAAGCTGCTCGACCGGACGGGCCTGTCACTGGGCGACGTGGACGTGATCGAGCTGAACGAGGCGTTCGCCGCGCAGTCGGTGGCGGTGCTGCGCGAGCTGGGCCTGCCGGAGGACGCCGAGCACGTCAACCCGGGCGGCGGGGCCATCGCGCTGGGTCACCCGCTCGGCGCCAGCGGCGCCCGGCTGGCGCTGACCGCCGCGCTGGAACTGCGCCGCCGGGGCGGCCGGCGGGCGCTCGCCACCATGTGCATCGGCGTCGGCCAGGGCATCTCGCTGCTGCTGGAATCGGCCGACTGACCCGGGCCGGCAGCATCGCCCGCTGTGGATCTCCCGTACCCGGCCGTACCGGCCTAGAGTGGTCTGGACCACATGATCCGCCATCGACGGCGGACGACGACCTGGGGGACCGAGCGATGCAGACGCCGGAGAGCCTGCCCACCGAGATCGATCTGAGCCGGCCGAGCGCCGCCCGGGTCTACGACTACTTCCTCGGTGGGGCGCACAACTTCGAGATCGACCGGCAGCTCGCCGAACAGATCGCGGCCATGACGCCGAACCTGGCCGCCACCATGCGCTCCGGGCGGGAGTTCCTGCGCCGGGCCGTACGGGTGCTGCTCGACGCCGGCATCGACCAGTTCCTCGACATCGGCTCCGGCATCCCCACCGTCGGCAACGTGCACGAGGTCGCCCAGGCCGCCGACCCGGACGCCCGCATCGTGTACGTCGACATCGACCCGGTGGCCGTGGCGCACAGCCACGAACTGCTCGCCGGCAACGACCGGGCCACCGCGGTCCTGGCCGACCTGCGCGAGCCGAAGCTGATCCTGGACCACGCCGCCGCCAGCGGCCTGATCGACTTCGACCGGCCGTTGGGCATCCTGCTGGCCGGCGTGGTGCACTTCGTGCCCGACGCCGACCGCCCGGCCGACATCCTGGCCACCCTGCGCGCCGCCGCCGCGCCCGGCAGCTACCTGGTCATCTCCCACTCCACGTTCGAGGACCAGCCGCAGGAGATGCTGGACGCGCAGCGGCTGTCGGCGCGTACCGCCACCGAGATCACGCTGCGCTCCCGGGCCGAGATCACCGGCTTCTTCGGCGACTGGACGATCCTCGAACCGGGCGTCGTGCACATGCCGCTGTGGCGGCCCGACTCCCCGTCGGACGTGGACGAGCACCCGGAACGGTTCGGAGCCTTCGGCGGCGTCGCCCGGCACGACCGCGCAGCCGGCTGAGCCCATGCGCGCCCCGGACAGCGACGGGGGAGACGTCAGCCGGCCCGGCGCCGCCGCGTACGCCGCCGAATGGGCTCGCGCGGTGCGCCGCATCGGGTTCGTGCCGCTGAGCGCGGCCGAGACCGAGCGCCTGCTGGTGCCGCTCACCGAGCGGCTCGGCGAGGCCCTGCTCGCCCCCGCCTTCTCCGCCCGCCCCGCGGAGGAGGTGGGGCGCGCCCTGGTCGAGGCGCACCTCACCGAGCCCGGTGTGCTCGACTGGTCGGTGCAGGCACTGGGCGACCGGTTCCTGCCCTGGGTGCTGCCGTCGCGGACCGAGTCGCCGGAGTTGCGCGAGCGGGTCGCGCTGCTCCAGGGCGCGTTCGCCGCCGGGTTCGCCCGCGCGCTGCGCGACCGGGTCTTCAGCCAGCAGGAGCGGATCGCCCGGTCCGCGTGGCAGGCCCGGGACACCGTCGAGCAGGCGCTGCGGGACAGCGAGGCGCGTTTCCGGGCGGTCTTCACCGGCGCCGCCATCGGCATCGGCATCGCCGGTGTGGACGGGCAGATCATCGAGGTCAACCAGGCGTTCGCGGACATGCTCGGCTACACCGTCGCGGAGATGCGGCGGATGAACGTGTCGGCGCTGGCCTATGCCGACGACGCGGCCGGGATGTGGGAGCTGTACAAGGAGTTGATCGAGGGCAAGCGGGACAGCGCCCGGGTGGAGAAGCGCTACTACCGCAAGGACGGCAGCGTGGTCTGGACCGACCTCGCGGTGTCGCTGATCCGGCACGACGACGGCCGGCCCCGGTTCACAGTCGCCATGGTGGAGGACATCACCCAGCGGTACGAGTTGCAGCAGCGGCTGCGCTTCCAGGCGCTGCACGACCCGCTGACCGGCCTGCCCAACCGGACGCTGTTCTTCGAGTCGCTCGGCGAGGTCTTCGACGGAGCCGGCCCGGACCAGCGCGTCGGGCTCTGCTTCATCGACCTGGACGGCTTCAAGGCGGTGAACGACAGCCTCGGCCACGACCTGGGCGACCGGCTGCTCAAGGTGATCGCCCGCCGGCTCAGTGACTGCGTGGCGGGGCGCGGTCACCTGGTGGCCCGGATGGGCGGTGACGAGTTCGTGATCCTGGTCGACTCCGACGGCGGCATCGACGACGCGGTGGAGGTCGCCGAGCTGGCCCTGGCCGCGGTGTCCGCGCCGGTGCACGTCGGTGACCAGCAGCTCGCCGTGTCGGCCAGCATCGGCATCGTGGAGTGCCCGGCGGCGGAGACGAGCGTCGGTGACCTGATGAAGGCCGCCGACACCACGCTCTACTGGGCCAAGGCGGAGGGCCGGGGCCGCTGGGCGGTGTACGACCCGGAGCGCAGCGCCGCCGACATCGCCCGCTCCGCGCTGGCCGCGAACCTGCCCGCCGCGCTGGACCGGGGCGAGTTCGTGCTGCACTACCAGCCGATCGTGTCGCTGCTGGACGGGACGATGGTGGCGGTCGAGGCGCTGGTGCGCTGGCAGCACCCGGAGCTGGGGCTGATCGGGCCGGACCGGTTCATCGGGCTGGCCGAGGAGACCGGCCTGATCGTCCGGCTCGGCGCCTGGGTGCTGCGTCAGGCGTGCCGCGACGCCGAGTCGTGGCGGCGCGCGTACCCGGACACCACGCCGGTGGTCAGCGTCAACCTGGCCGCCCGGCAGGCCGACGACCCGGCCATCGTGGAGACGGTGGCCGAGGCGTTGCAGCACACCGGCCTGCCGGCCGAGCTGTTGCAGCTGGAGCTGACCGAGAGCGCCGTCATGGGCAGCGCCGGCGAGCCGCTGCGCACACTGCACCAGCTCGCCGGCCTCGGGCTGCGGCTGGCCATCGACGACTTCGGCACCGGCTACTCGAACCTCGCGTACCTGCGGCGGCTGCCGATCCACTGCGTGAAGCTGGCCGGCCCGTTCGTCGAGGGGATACGGGGTGACGGCGCGGACGCGGTCGCCGACCACCGGGACGAGCGGATCGTGGACGCGCTGGTCCGGCTGGCGCACGCGCTGGAGCTGTCGGTGACCGCCGAGGTGGTGGAGACCGAGGTGCAGGCCGAACGGTTGCGCGCGCTGCGGTGCGACACCGGGCAGGGCCGGCTGTTCGGCGCCCCGATGCCCGCCGACGGCATCCGCGCCCGCCTGGGCGGGTAAGAAGACGCATCGACCGGGCGGGTCCTCGCCGGGCCGGTGCGGAGGAGACGAGGAGCACGGTGAGCCTTACCGATTCGCAGGCGGTGGTGTCGGTCGTCGCCGCGCTGGCGATCGTCGCCGGCCTGGCCGGGGTGATCGTGCCGGGGCTGCCGGCACTGCCGCTGTGCTGGGGCGGCGTGCTGGTGTGGACGCTGTTCGGCGACGCCGGGCCGGGCCGCTGGGCGGTGCTGGCCGCCGCCACGGTGATCGCCGCCGGCGGCACCGTGCTCAAGTACCTGTGGCCGGGGCGCAACCTGAAGCGGACCGGCGTGCCCACCACCTCGCTGCTGGCCGGCGGGCTGCTCGGCGTGGTCGGCTTCTTCGTGATCCCGGTGATCGGGCTGCCGATCGGCTTCGTCGGCGGGATCTTCGGCGCGGAACGGCTGCGGCTGGGCGACACCCGGCTGGCCTGGCCGGCCACGGTGCAGGCGCTCAAGGCGGCCGGGTTGTCGATGGTCCTGGAGTTCACCGCCGGCCTGATGATCGCCGCGCTGTGGGTCGCGGGGTTGCTGTTCGTCTAGGGTGCGGCGGCGCGGGGCGTCCGGAGGGTACGGCCGATCGCCGTACATCAGTGAGAGAGAGGTGGACGCCGCGCGCCGCCGCGGACCGGGCGTTGCCGAGCGCCCGGTGCCGGCCCGTCGGGTCGGGCCTGGTCACGCCCACAATGATGCCCCCGGTGGGATCCGGCGACAACGCAATTACCGGCGCGCGTATTGACCACCTTGATCGGCCGGGAGCACACTGCGAGCACTCGCACGAGGATCGCCTCGAGGAGGTGTGCAGTGGCCACGACGCCCGCGCCGACCGCCGAGCAGCCGATGGACGACGACGCCCGACGACTGGCCGAACTCGGCTACAAACAGGAGCTGCGCCGCAAGTGGAGCGGCTTCTCCAACTTCGCGATCTCGTTCTCCATCATCTCGATCCTGGCCGGCTGCTTCACCACGTTCGGCCAGGCGTGGAACAACGGCGGCCCGGTGGCGATCTCCTGGGGCTGGCCGCTGATCTCGCTGTTCATCCTGATCATCGGCTTCTGCCTGGCCGAGCTGGTGTCCGCGTACCCGACCGCGGGCGGGATCTACTGGTGGGCGGCGACCATGGGCCGGCCGGTGCACGGCTGGTTCACCGGCTGGCTCAACCTGATCGGGCTGGTCGCGGTGACCGCGTCGGTCGACTACGGCTGCGCCACGTTCCTCAACCTGACGCTGTCGGCGCTGTTCGACGGCTGGGCCGGCACCGGGCACCAGACGTTCGGGCTGTTCGTGGTGATCCTCGCGCTGCACGGGCTGATCAACATCTACGGGCACCGGATCATCGACGTACTCCAGAACGTCTCGGTCTGGTGGCACGTGGCAGGCGCGGCCGCCGTGGTGCTGATCCTGGTCCTCGTCCCGGACAACCACCAGAGCTTCCAGTTCGTGTTCACCGAGCGGTTCAACAACTCCGGCTTCGGTGACGGCGACACCGGCGGGCTGGCGTTCTGGTTCTACGTGCTGCCGCTGGGCTTCCTGCTCACGCAGTACACGATCACCGGCTTCGACGCCTGCGCGCACGTCTCCGAGGAGACCCGGGGCGCGTCCAAGGCCGCCGCGCAGGGGCTGTGGCGGTCGATCTTCTACTCGGCGGTGGGCGGCTGGATCCTGCTGCTGGCGTTCCTGTTCGCGGCCACCGACGTGGACGCGATCAACGAGGCGGGCGGCTTCTCCGGGGCGATCTTCGAGAGCGCGCTGACGCCGTTCTTCTTCAAGGCCGTCATCATCATCTCCACCATCGGGCAGTTCTTCTGCGGCATGAGCTGCGTGACGTCGATGTCGCGGATGGCGTACGCGTTCAGCCGGGACCGCGCTGTGCCCGGCTGGCGCCTCTGGTCGAGGGTGAACCGCAACGGCACGCCGGTGAACGCCATCATCGGCGCGACGCTGGCCGGGCTGGTGCTCACGCTGCCCGCGCTCTACCAGCGCGGCGGCATCCCGGTCGCGTTCTACGCGGTGGTGTCGGTCGCGGTGATCGGGCTGTACCTGTCCTTCATCATCCCGATCTTCCTGCGGCTGCGGATGGGCGACCGGTTCACCCCGGGCCCGTGGACGCTCGGCCGCCGCTACAAGCTGCTCGGCTGGATCGCGGTGGTCGAGATCGCCGTCATCTCGGTCTACTTCGTGCTGCCGATCGTCCCGGCGGGTGTGCCCGGCAACCCCGACTTCAGCTGGACGGCTGTCAACTACGCGCCGATCGCGATCGGTGGCGTGCTGCTCGGCGTCGCCATCTGGTGGTACGCCTCGGCCCGCAAGTGGTTCACCGGCCCGCGCCGCACCGTCGACCAGCCCGAACCGGAGCCCGAGCCCGCCGAACCGTCGTAGCTGTCGGTGGGGCCTGCCATGATCCGGCGATGGACTCGGAAGCGGTGGTACGCGCGTTGTGGGATCGCATGCAGGCCCGGGACTGGACCGGCGTCGGCGACCTGCTGGCCGACGACGTGGTCGTCGAGTGGCCGGTCAGCGCCGAGCGGATCGTGGGCCGCGACAACTACGTGAAGGTCAACGCCGAGTACCCGGAGGGCTGGTCGATCCGGGTGCTGCGGGTGGTGGCGTCGGGCGACACGGTGGTGTCCGAGGTGGAGGTGCCGCACGAGGAGATGGGCGTGCACCGCGTCGCGTCGTTCTGGACCGTGCGCGACGGGCGGATCGTCGACGGCCGGGAGTACTGGACGAGCCTCGGCGCGGACCCGTCCCCGCAGTGGCGATCCGCCTGGGTCCAGCCGATCTGACGCCGCCGGCTGTCCGCGTACCTCCGGGGTCAGATCGTGGGGCGGCGGTGGGTGAGCGGGAAGCGGAGGATGCGGTCGTCGCCGGCCGCCGGGGTGCCGCGGCCGTCGCGGTTGCTGGTCGCCACCCACAGCGCGCCGTCCGGCGCCACCTCGACGGTACGCAGGCGGCCGTAGGTGCCGGCCAGCTCCGCCACCGGTACGCCCACGCGGCCGGCGGAATCGACGGGCACCGCCCAGAGCCGGGCGCCCCGCAGCGCGGCGACGTAGAGCGTGCCCCTGGTGAACGCGGCGCCGCTCGGGGACGCCTGCGCGGGCGGCCAGACGACGACCGGGTCACGGAACCGGGGGTCACCGGCGACGCCCTCGACGAGCGGCCAGCCGTAGTTGCCGCCGGGCACGATCCGGTTCACCTCGTCCCAGGTGCTCTGCCCGAACTCGGTGGCGAACAGCCGCCCCTGCCGGTCCCAGGCGAGGCCCTGCACGTTGCGGTGGCCGTAGCTGTAGACGAGCGAGCCGGGGAACGGGTTGCCCGGCGGCACGCCGCCGTCCGGGCGGATGCGCAGGATCTTGCCGTTGCGGCTGGTCAGGTCCTGTGCGCGGGCGGCCACCCCGGCGTCGCCGATCCCGGCGTAGAGCATGCCGTCGGGGCCGAACGCGATCCGGCCGCCGTCGTGCACGGCGCTGCGGGCGATGCCGCTCACCAGCACCTGCGGCGCCCGGGACGAGCCGAGTCGGAACCGGACGATCCGGATGTCGGTTGCGGTGGTGTAGGCGGCGTAGACCCACCGGTCCCGGCGGTACCCGGGGGAGACCGCGAGCCCGAGCAGGCCCGCCTCGCCGCCCGCGGCCACGTCGGCGATCCGGGCCACCTGCCGGGCCGGGCGTCCCGGGCGTACGCGCAGGATCGTGCCCTGGTCCCGCTGCGCGACCAGGGCGCTGCCGTCGGGCAGGAAGTCCAGCCCCCACGGCGCCTCCAGCCCGGTCGTGACGACGCGGGGGCGGGTCAGGTCGTAGCCGGACCAGCCGGCACGTCCGTCGAAGCCGCGCAGGTCGAGCGCGACCGGGCGCTGCTGCGTGCCCGCGGGGACCGGCCGGTCCGGGCCGTCCGCGGGTCGCTCGCCGGTGGGCCGGTCGCCCGCGTGGGCGTCGGTCACGGCGAGCACGATGGCGAGGACGGCGGCGACGACGGCGACGGTACGACGACGCATGTGTGCTCCTCGGTTTCGCCACCGGCCCCGCCGGGGCATTGACGGTGATCCGGTTTGCCAGTAGACCTTGGTGATGGAGGCCCCTGATGAAGCAAACGCCGCTCTCGCTGGAACAGTTGCGGGTCGCCGTCACCGAGGGTGAGATCGACACGGTGGTGCTCGCCCTCACCGACATGCAGGGCCGACTGCAGGGCAAGCGGTTCCACGCGCCCTACTTCCTCGACCAGGTGGTCACGAACGGCAGCGAGGGCTGCAACTACCTGCTCGCCGTGGACGTCGACATGAACACCGTCGACGGGTACGCGATGTCGAGCTGGGAACGCGGCTACGGCGACTTCGCCATGCGCCCCGACCTGGACACGCTGCGCCGGACGCCCTGGCAGCCCGGGTCCGCGCTGCTGCTGGCCGACCTGGAGTGGCTGGACGGCTCCGGCCCGGTGGTCGCCTCGCCCCGGCAGATCCTGCGCAGGCAGCTCGACCGGCTGGCCGCGCACGGGCTGACCGCGTACGCCGGCACCGAGTTGGAGTTCGTGCTCTACCGCGACTCGTACGAGGAGGCGTGGCGGCGCGGCTACCGCGACCTGACCCCGGCCAACCAGTACAACGTGGACTACTCGCTGCTCGGCACCGCCCGGGTCGAGCCGCTGCTGCGCCGCATCCGCACCGAGATGGCCGGCGCCGGGCTCACCCCGGAGAGCGCGAAGGGCGAGTGCAACCTCGGCCAGCACGAGATCGCCTTCCGGTACGACGAGGCGGTGCGCTGCGCCGACCACCACGTCATCTACAAGAACGGCGCGAAGGAGATCGCCGCCCAGGAGGGCATGGCGATCACGTTCATGGCGAAGCCGAACGAGCGGGAGGGCAACTCCTGCCACATCCACTTCTCGCTGCGCGACGCCTCCGGCTCGTCGGCGATGCTGGGTGACGGGCCGGCGCACCTGAGCGTCACCGGGCAGCGGGTGCTGGCCGGGCTGCTCGCCACCATGCGGGAGTTCAGCCTGTTCTTCGCACCCAACATCAACTCCTACAAGCGCTACCAGCCCGGCTCGTTCGCGCCGACCGCGTTGCGCTGGGGCACCGACAACCGCACCTGCGCGTTGCGGCTGGTCGGGCACGGGCAGGGGATGCGGGTGGAGAACCGGGTGCCGGGGGCCGACGTCAACCCCTACCTCGCGATCGCCGCGCTGGTGGCCGGGGCGGTGCACGGCATCGAGAACGAGCTGGAGCTGGCGGACGAGTGCACCGGCAACGCGTACGACGACCCGGACGCCGAGCGGGTGCCCACGACGCTGCGTGACGCGCTGGACCTGTGGCAGGGCTCGGAGGTGGCCCGGGAGGCGTTCGGCGACGAGGTGGCCGCCCACTACGCCAACCAGGCGAAGGTCGAGCTGAGCGCCTTCGACGCCGCGGTGACGGACTGGGAGCTGACCCGTGGCTTCGAACGCCTCTGACCCCGCCCTCGGCGCCGGCTGTCGGCGTCGATCTTGCACTTGCGGCCCCCGGTGCGGGCGTTATGCGGCTTTCGCCGGGGCAGCAACCGCAAGATCGACGAGGTGAGGGGAGGGGGACGCGTGGGTGAGGTGATCTCGCCGGTCGACGGGGCGGGGATCGGGGTCGTTC
>NZ_RCVK01000393.1:0-10153 GCF_003667485.1 Micromonospora sp. BL1 | reverse complement strand
GGTGAACAGCACGTACGCCGGGTAGCCGGGGCGGGCCGGGCAGGGCGCGAGCGGGGCCGGGCCGGGCAGGCCGAGCGCCGTCACGCCGGGTTCGTCGCCGAACTCGGCGACCGCCGCGTCACCGACCACCACCCGGACACCGGCGTCGCGGGCGATCCCGCGCAGCCGGGCCCGGGGGCCGCCCGGCTCCAGCGGCACGTACGCGGCGCCGGCGAGCAGCACGCCGACCACTGTGACCACCAGGTCGGGGGTACGCGAGCCGCACACGCCGACCCGGTCGCCCCGGCCGACGCCGTGCCCGCGCAGCGCGGCGGCCACCCCGGCGGCCCGGTCGACGAGCTGCCGGTAGGTGAGCCGGGTGTCCCACTGGCGCACCGCCACCGCGTCGGGGGTGCGGGCCGCCTGCGCGGTGATCAGGCCGGCGAGGGTGGCGTCCGGCCAGGGCAGGTCCGGGCCGTGGACGGCGCTGACGGTCAGGGTGTCGGTCACCGGAGTGCTCCAAGGTGCTCGGCCGGATCGGTGATCTGGAGGCGCAGTTCGCTGACGTAACCGCGGCCCCGGGCGTCGGGCACCCACGCCTCGGTGGGTGCGGGCAGCAGTTCGGAGACCACCACCGGCACGTCCGGACCGGTCCGCAGCGCGGCGTCGACCATCGCGCACAGCGACTGCGCGTACAGCGGGCCGGTCAGGTCCACGTAGCACGGTTTGACCTCGGTGCCGACCTTGACGAAGACCCGCTCGGGCAGGCCCGTCTCGGCCCGCCAGCGGCGCACCGCCAGGTAGCGGGCGGTCTCGTCGGAGTGGCCGCCCAGCCCGCACGCCCCGGCCGTGGTGCGCCAGGTGCGCCGGGCCACGACCAGCCGGTCGATGGTGATGCGGGGCGTGTACGCGGCGGCGCCGAGCAGCTTGAACGCATCCAGCAGCAGCGAGCCGAGCAGCGTGGCGAACACCTCCATCAGCGGCCAGCGGGCGCCGTCGGGGAAGACCGCGGTGAGCTGGTCGCCGGTGCGTTCGACCAGTACGGCGGTGGCCGGGACCAGGCGGTCCACGTCGGCGCCGTGCGCGGTGTCGATGCCGAGCTGGCGGTCCGCGGGGCCGGTCAGCGCGTACGTGGTGCGGGTGGTGCGGCGGGGGAAGCTGTCCGGCCAGAGCACCCGCAGCCGGGCCGGGCCCAGGTCGGCGTCCAGGTCGGCGCGCAGCGCGGCCGGATCCGGGTGGAACGGGCTGAGCACCGCGCTGTCGAAGGCGACCGAGGCCGGGTGCAGCTCGCCGAGCACCAGCAGGAAGTCGCCGCGCTCGACGGCCTCCGGGGAGGCGGCGCTGAGCTGCACGTCCGGGTTGTGCAGCCGGGCCGACGGCCAGCCGGGCCGCGTCGCCGGGAACAGCTCCCGGGCCCGCTCGGTCAGGTCCGCGGCGCGCAGCCGCAGTTCCGCCTGCCCCTCGTGCAGGTCGGCCAGGCCGAACAGCTCGGCCCAGCGCGCGGTGAGCGTGGCGCCGGCCCGGCCGATCGGGCCGTCCGGGGCGACGAGCGTGCCCTGGGCCAGCAGCCACAGGTCGGCCAGCCGCACCGGCCCGCCGTCGGCGGCGAGTTCCTCGTGCAGCTCGGTGAAGAGCTCGCCGCAGCGGGCGGCCACCTCGGTGGTGAACCAGCGGGCGGTACGCAGCACCACCGCCATCGGCTCGGCGAGCGCGTCGAGCACCGCCGACCCGATGCGGAACTCCAGGTCGCGGGCGGTCTCCTCGTAGCAGACGGTGCGGGCGGCGTACATCTGCCCGCTGTGCCGGGTGGCCGGGCGGCCGGTGACGGCGGTGAACTGTGCGTTGAGCGCGGCGAGCGCGGCGCCGAGCCGGTCCGGGTCGCCGGCCGCGGCGGCCACCTCGTCGCGGGCGGCGCACAGCCGGCCGAACTCGGCCGCCGTCGCGGCGCGCACCGGCTCGTCGCCGATCGCGGCGATCCGCGCGGTGAGCACGTGCTCGGCGTCCGGCGCGATCGGCAGGTTGGCGCCCCAGTTGAGCTGGCCGCGCTCGACCCAGCGGTCCAGCAGCAGATAGACGTCGTCGGCGCCGTGCACCTCGCCGGCGTCGCACAGCCGCTGCGCCAGCTCCACCGCGGGCGTGCGCCCGTCACAGGCGCCGAGCACCAGCGCCTCGACCGGGGTGAGCGCGATCGGCGGGTGCAGCGGCCAGCGCAGTTCCCGCCCGGCGACGGTCAGGTGCGGTTGCAGGGCGGGCGCCCACCAGCGGCGCACCGCGAGGTCGTCGGCGAGCCGGTCGGCGTACGCGATGAGCGCCCAGGCCTCGAAGTACACCCGGCGCCGGTGCACGAGCGCGTCACCGGGCACGGTGTGCACGCCATGCTGGGAGGTGTCGAACGTGCCCCAGCAGACCGGGCCGAAGAAGCCGATGGTCTCGGCCTTGCCGCAGTAGCGCTGCCAGTAGCGCAGCAGGCTCAGCTCGCGCTTGCGGCGGCGGACGTTGCGGACCTGCGGGTCGGTGCGCAGCAGCCCGTCCAGCGCGATGAGCATGTCCGGGTTCTGCCAGGTCACCGCCTCGCGCAGCAGCGGGTCGGCGGCCAGCTCGCCGGCCACCGCCGACGAATCGGCGAACGCCTCGGCCAGCGCCTTGCCGAACACCTCGGGGCCGGTGTCGCCGGCGAGCAGCGCGTCCGCGGCGGCGGCGCAGTCTGGCGCGGCGAACCGGTCCAGCCCGGCGGCCGGGAAACCGGCGGTACGCAGGACCACGTCCCGCCACACCGACCAGCCGGTCTCGCCCAGGGGCAGCAGGTGGCTCACCGGTGGTCCTCCCGCCGGGCGTCGGCGATGTGCAGGCGCAGCTCGCTGAAGTAGCGGCGGCCCTGCCCGTCGGGCACCCACGCCTGATCCGGTGCGGGCAGCATCTCGCTCACCGTGAACGAGACGTCGTCACCGCCGTCGACCCGGGCGGCGCGCACCATCGCGCAGAGCGTGGTGGCGAACGCCGGTGCGGACAGGTCCACGAAGCAGGGCTTGGTCTCGGTGCCGAGCTTGACGTAAACCTGCTCGGGCAGGCCGAGGCGGCGGCGCCAGTCCCGGACGGCGAGGAACCGGTCCCGCTCGCCGTTGGGCACGGCGAGGCCGCTCTCGCCGACAGTGGTCCGCCACGTCTGCCGGGCCAGCACCAGCCGGTCCACGGTGATCCGGGGCGTGTACGGCGCGGCGGCGACCAGCTTGAACCCGTCCACGGCGTGCGCGCTGAGCGGCTCGGCGAAGATCTCGACGAGCGGCCAGCGCTGCCCGTCCGAGGCGGTGGCGACCAGTTCGCCGTCGACATCGTCGACGACCAGGTCGACTGTGGGCAGCACGCGGGCCGGGTCGGCGCCCGGCGCGTCGAGGAACGCCAGGTGCCGGTCGGCCGGGCCGGTCAGCGACTCGGCGGTACGGCTGGTCCGCCGTGGCCAGTCGGCCGGGAACAGCAGCCGGACCCGCCGCTGCCCCATGTCCACCGCGAGCGCGTCGCGCAGCCGCTTTACGTCCGGGTGTGACGGGGTGAACACCGCGCAGTCGAACGACGACCAGGCGGCGTGCAGTTCGCCGAGCACCACCGTGTACTCGCCGCGCCGCAGCGCGTCCGCGTCGGTGGCGCAGATCTGCAGGTCGGGGCTGTGCATGGCGGCGTTGGACCACTCGGGACCGTCGCCGGGGAACACCGCGTCGATCCGGCCGGCGAGGTCGGCCGCGCGCAGCCGCACGTCGGTGGTGCCGGCGGGCAGCGTGTCCAGGCCGAACAGTCCGGCCCAGCGGGCGGCGAAGTCCGCCGCGACCGCGTCGACCGGCCGGTCCCCGTCGCCCCAGAACATCCCCTGGGCGAGGAACCACAGGTCGGCCAGCGGCACTGGAGCGCCGGACTCGGCGCGCAGTTCCTCGTACAGGCCGCGCAGCACGTCCAGGTAGGCGCGGGCGAGCGCGTTGGCCAGCCAGCGGGCGGCGCGCAGCAGCACGTCCAGCGGGGCGGCCAGCTCGGCCAGCAGCGGCGCGCCGAACACCACGTCCAGGTCCCGGGCGCTGTCCTCGTAGCAGACCGTGCGGCCGGCGTACATCTGTCCGGCCCGGCGCACCGCTGGCACACCGGTCAGGTCGGTGAACGTGGCGTCGAGGGCGTCCAGGGCGGTCCGCAGCCGGTCCGCGTCGCCGGCCGCGGCGGCGACGTCGTCGCGGGCGGCGCGCAGCCGGTCGAACCCGGCGCGGGCGGCCGCGCGGGCCGGCTCGTCGCCGATCGCGTCGATCCGGTCGGCCAGCACCCGCTCGGCGTCCGGGCTCACCGGCAGGGCCGCGTCCCAGGTGATCAGTTCCCGCTCGACGAGCCGGTCGAGCAGCGCGTAGCCGTCCTCCGGGCGGCGCAGCCCGATCGCCGGGTCGGCGACCAGGTCGGCGGCGGGGCGGCGTCCGTCGGCCGCGCGCAGCAGCGCGGCCTCCACCGGGGTCAGCGTCAGCGGCGGGCGGCCGGGCCGCAGCACGGCCCGGTCCCGGACCGCCAGGTGGGCCCGCAGCATGGGCGGCCACCACCGGCGCACCGCCAGGTCCGCACCGATCCGTTCGGCGTACGCGGTCAGCGCCCACGACTCGAACCACACCCAGCGTCGGCGGGTCAGCCCGTCGCCGGGGTTGACCCGGGCAACTTCCGGCTGCGCCGGATCGACAGTGACCCAGCAGCTGGGCCCGAAGAAGCCGACCGTCTCGTTCTTGCCGCAGTAGCGCTGCCAGTATTTGAGCAGTGCCCGTTCCCGGTCGCGGCGGCGCACGTTGCGGGCCGCGTCGGCGCCGCCGCGCACCAGCCCGTCGAACGCGACGAGCGCGCCCCGGTTCTGCCAGGTGACCGCCTCGCGCAGCAGCGGGTCGGCGGCCAGCTCGCTGAACCGCTGCGCGCCGGCGCGCAGCGCCTCCTCGAACTCCTTGGTGAACCGGTCCTCGCCGGCACCGGTGGCCAGCAGTTCGTCGGCGGCAGCGGCGGCCCGGGGCGCGGTGAACAGGTCCAGCCCGTCGGCCGGGAACCCGGTGGTCCGCAGCATCGCGTCGCGCCACACCGACCAGCCGGTGTCGCCGAGCGGAACCCGGTGCGCGGCGCCGGCGGTCCCGCGACCGGCGGCGCGCACCGGGTCCGGACCCGCGTCCGGCGTGCCGGGGCGGGTGTCGATGGGCGCGGCGGTCAGGTCGGCCCGGATCAGCGCGGCCAGCTCGGTCAGCCGGTCGTGCAGGAAGAAGTGCCCGCCGTCCAGCTCGTGCAGGGTGAACCCGGCCGCGGTGTGCTCGGCCCAGGCTGCGCTCTGCTCGCGGCTGACCGCCCGGTCGGTGCGGCCGGCGAACACGACGATCGGCACCGGCAGCGGCTCACCCGGCACGTGGCGGTAGTCGTCGACCCGGCCGAAGTCGGCGCGCAGCAGCGGCAGCAGCAGTTCCACCAGCTCGGGGTGGTCGAGCAGTTCGGCGGGGAGGCCGCCGCCCTCGCCGAGGCGGCGCAGCAGCTCGTCGTCGCCGGCCCGGGACAGGCCGTCGAACGGGCCGGGCGTGGCGACGTGCGGGGCACGGGCGCCGCCCACGTAGAGCCGCAGCGGCAGCGGGCGGCCGGTGCGGCGCAGCTCGCGGACCACGTCGAAGCCGAGCCGTCCGCCCATCGAGTGGCCGTAGATCGCGTACGGGCGGTCGGCGCGGGAGGCGATGGCGTCGGCCACCTCGGCGACGCTGAAGCGGGGGTCCTCGGTGATCCGGTTCTCCCGGCCGGGCAGTTGCACCGGCACCACGTCGACGTCCGCACCGAACTCGGCCGCCCAGCGCCGGAACGCGCTGGCGCCCGCTCCGGCGTAGGGCAGACAGAACAACCGCACCGGCGCCTCGGGTCGGCTTCCGGCGGAGACGAACCAGTTCACCGCGGACCTTTCTGCACGGGGTCGATCCAGTGCCGGCGGCGCTGGAACGGGTAGGTGGGCAGTCCGGTGCGCCGGACCGTGCCCTCGGGGTGCAGCGCGTGCCAGTCGACGTCGCGCCCGGCGACCCACTCGGCGGCCGTCTCACGCAGCGGTCCACCGTCACCGGCGATGCGGGCGCCGGTGTCCAGCAGCACGTCCAGCGCGGACAGGGCGGCCGGCAGGTCGGCGGCGACCACCGCCGCCCGGTGGGCGAACGCCCGCCGGCCCAGCGCCAGCGTGGCGGCCACCTCGGACAGTGCCGGGGCGGCGCCGGCGAGGTGGCTCCGCAGGCGGGCCAGCGCGGCCCGCAGCGCCGCCGGGGTACGCGCGGAGACGGGCAGCAGCCACGGTCCCTCGCCGGGCGGGTCGGCCGGCTCGGCGGGCGGCGGCTGTTCCACCACGACGTGCGCGTTGGTGCCGCCCAGGCCGAACGCGCTCACCCCGGCGACCCGGCGCCCGTCGTCCGGCCAGTCCCGCGCCTTGGTGGGCACGTAGAACGGTCCGGCGGCCAGGTCGATCTCCGGGTGCGGACGGGTGAAGTGCAGGTTCGGCGGGATCACCCCGTGCCGGACGGCCAGCACCGTCTTGATCAGCCCGGCGATGCCGGCGGCGGCGTCGAGGTGACCGATGTTGGTCTTCACCGAGCCGAGCGCCGTGGACTCGGCGGGTGCGGCGCCCGCGTACACCTCGTGCAGCGCTGCCACCTCGATGGCGTCGCCCAGTGGCGTGCCGCTGCCGTGGCCCTCGACGAAGCGGACCTCGCCGGGTGCGACCTCGGCGGTGGCGAGCGCGTTCGCGACGGCGGCGGCCTGCCCGGCCGGGCCGGGCACGGCGAAGCCGGCCCGGTCCGGGCCGTCGTTGGTGACCGCCCAGCCGGGCAGGATCGCGTAGATGCGGTCGCCGTCGGCCTGCGCGTCGGCGAGCCGGCGCAACGCCACCACGCCCGCGCCGGAGCCGAAGCCGGAGCCGGAGCCGGCCTCGTCGAAGGCGCGGCACCGGCCGTCGGGCGAGGCGAGCCCGCCCGACCGGTGCCGGGGCCACATCACCGTGGACCCGCCGGCCAGCGCCAGGTCGCACTGGTAGTCGGCGAGGCTCTGCGCGGCCACGCACACCGCGACGAGCGAGCTGGAGCAGGCGCTCTGCACGGCCATCGCGGGGCCGGTCAGGCCGAGCCGGTAGGCCACCTGCCCGGGCAGGTGGTCGGTGAACTGGCGGCCGACGAGCCGGGCCTCCCAGTCGTCCGGGTCGACGTCGCCGACCACCGCCGGGTTGTCCATGAGGTGGAACAGGAAGTAACGGTTGGCCGAGGTGGCGGCGTAGACGCCGACGAGTCCGGGGAAGCGCGCCGGGTCGTGACCGGCGTCCTCCAGCGCCTCCCAGGCGGTCTCCAGGAACAGCCGGTGCTGCGGGTCGGTACGGGCCGCCTCGTCGGCGCCGAAGCCGAAGAACTCGGCGTCGAAGTCGGCCACCCCGTCGAGGCGGCCGGTGGCGCGGACGTGCCGGGGGTCGGCACGCAGGGCGGGGCCGACACCGAGCGCGGCCAGTTCCTCGTCGGTGTGGTCGTGCACCGAGTCGACGCCGGTGCACAGGTTCCACCAGAACGTGGCCACGTCGGGCGCGCCGGGGAACCGCCCGGCGACGCCGACCACGGCGATCTCGTCGCCGGTGTACTCGCGGGCGGCGCGCACCGGCGCGGCGGGCGCGGGCAGCACCGGCGCGCGGACCGCGTCGGGCGGGGCGTCCAGCAGCGCCGCCTGGGCGGCGACGCTCGGGTGGTCGAACAGGCGCAGCATCGGCAGGCGTACGCCGAACCGCTCGGCGAGGCGCTGCTGCACCTGGCCCAGCAGCAGCGACTGCCCGCCCACGTCGAAGAAGCTGGCGGTGCGGGCGACCGCGTCGCGGCCCAGCACCGCGCACCAGATGTCGTGCACGGTTCGTTCGGTGTCGGTGGCCGGGGCCTCGCCGGCGGGCACCTCGGTGACCGGGTCGGGCAGCGCCCGCTCGTCGATCTTGCCGGTGACGGTGAGCGGGAACTCGTCGACCACCACCACCGCGCGGGGCACCGCGTAGCCGGGCAGCGCGGCGGTCAGCGCGGCGCGCAGCACCGCCGGGTCCGGGCGGGTTCCGGCCGGCCGGGCGTACGCGAGCAGTTCGCCGTCGCGGACGACGGCGCGGACGCCCGCGACGCCGGGCTGGGCGGACAGCACCGCCTCGATCTCGGTCAGCTCGACCCGGTGCCCGCGCACCTTGACCTGCCGGTCGAGCCGGCCGAGGCAGACCAGTTCCCCGCCGGGCAGCAGCCGGCCCAGGTCACCGGTGCGGTACGACCGCACCCCGTCGGCGTCGACACCGAACCGGTCGCTGTCCTGGTTGAGGTAGCCGGGGGCGAGGTGGCGGCTGCGGACCACGATCTCGCCGGTGTCCGGGGCGAGGTCCAGCCGGTAGCCGGGGAACGCGACGCCCACCGGCAGCGGCCCGCGGGCGTCCGGGTCCACCTCGGACAGCGGCTGCACGTGCCGGGCGGCGAACGTCATCTCGGTGGCGCCGTAGCCGTTGACGAGCACGCAGTCGGGGGCGAACCGGTCCCGGCCGCGGGCCGCGTCGGTCCAGGTGGCCTGCTCGCCGCCGAGCAGCACCACCCGCACGGTGGGCAGGCGGCGCGAGCCGAGCGTGTCGAGCAGGAAGCGGTAGACGGTGGGCGTGCAGTGCAGCACCGTGGCGCGGTGCCGGTCGAGCTGGTCGACGGCGTGCGCCAGCCCGTGGCGGCGCAGGTCGACCGGGACGACGGCGGCGCCGGTGAGCAGCGCCGGGTAGAGGTCGGGGATGGCGGCGTCGAAGCTGAACGACGCGAGCAGGCTGAGCCGGTCGTCCGGGCCGACGCCGAGCGCGGCGATCTGGTTGTCGACGACGTGGGCGAGGTTGCGGTGGGTCTGCCCGACCGCCTTGGGCACGCCGGTGGAGCCGGAGGTGAACAGCACGTACGCGAGCGCGTCCGGGTCGGCCGCGACCGGGTGCAGCGGGGCCGGCGGCACCTCGTCCAGCGCGACGACCGGGCGCTCGCCGGCCAGTGTGGACGCCAGGTCGCGGTGCTCGGCGGCGCAGGCCACGGCGGTGACGCCGGCGGCGTCGACCATGTGGCGCAGCCGGGCGACCGGGAAGCCCGGGTCCAGCGGCACGTACGCGCATCCGGTCGCGAGGGCGCCGAGAAGCGCCGCCACGGTCGGTGCACCGTGTGCGGTGAGCAGCGCGATCCGGTCTCCGGCGCGCAGGCCCGCGGCGGCGAACACGGCAGCGTGCCCGCCGGCCGCCCCGGCCAGCTCGGTGTAGGTGACCTCGTGGGTCTCACCGAGAAGTGCCGGACGTCCGCCGTGTACCGCCGAGATCGCGCCGAAACGATTGATGATCATCGTCTCTGCCATGTCAGGATGCGGGTTGCGCTCCACAGAGGGCAGGCAGGCAGCAATCGACGAATGTGATCATTGATCCCCCCCAGGACTTCACATTGGAAGCAGAATATGGCTCGATTCCTGCGCCGGAAGAGCGGCGATGAGGCTTGAGCCGAAGAGGGGACGGCACCTTGGAACCTCGGACGGAGGAATTCGTCCGATCATCCCTCTAGCGCGTAGACGATTTACAGCGTACGTGACGGGCGACAAGTTATTTTACGGTGAAAATACTTCCAGGCCGTGGAATCTTCGCCGCAGACGGCCTCGGTGCCGCAGCTCAACCCGCTCTCGGGGAGCCTGCTCAGACATCGTACGGCGGCCGTGGGACGGGGTCCACCATGGCGTCGAAGCCCTTCGGGAGCTGCGCGACGAGGTCGTGGAACTCCCCCACCGTCACCGTGTCGCGCAACGTTGCGAGCACCGCGACGGCGCCCACCTCGGCGACCGCCGGGTCCACCGCCGCGCGTTCGGCCACGCGGTACAGGAAGTCCACCGCGCCGCCGGTGGTGGCCGTGCCGCCGGGCTCCAGATAGCCGCCCACGTCGTCCGGCAACTGCGCGGCCAGGTCCGTCGCCTCGTCCGCGGTGATCCGGTCGGCGAGGGTCTGCAACACCGCACGGGAGACGGTCGCGGCCTCGTCGGTGGGCAACTCGGCCCGCCGCGCTACCGCCTCGACGAACAGGGGGAACCGCATCCCACCCCTCCCCTCGCCGCCGGCGGGCACCACGCCACGCGGTCGGCCCCGGCGGGTACCCGCCCCCGCTCCGGC
>NZ_RCVK01000278.1:0-10171 GCF_003667485.1 Micromonospora sp. BL1 | reverse complement strand
TTGCACTTGTGGCCCCCATTTCGGCCCGATACGCCCGATCCGCCGGGACCACAACTCCATGATCGACGCACACCCGCACCGCTCGGCGCGGTGATCAAGGAGTTTGTGTCGGCGTCGATCTCCAGCACGCCCACAAACTCCTTGATCAACCAGGCGAGGGGCGCGGGGACGGGAGACGGAAGGGAGACCCAGGCGGGTACGGGACCGAGGGCGGACGGAGCCGCGCACGGCGGGTCCGGGGGCGACCACTCACCCGGGCTCGGTGACGAAGTCGATCAGGCGCTCCATCGCGTTGATCAGCGGCGTCTCCACGTCGGCGAAGCTGTCCACCCGGGACAGGATGTGCCGCCACATGTCCGCCGGCTCGGCCACCCCGAGCGCCGCGCAGACGCCCTCCTTCCAGGGCTGCCCCGGAGGCACCACGGGCCATGCCGGGATGCCGAGCGCCGCCGGGCGCACCGCCTGCCACACGTCGACGTACGGGTGCCCGGTGACCAGCACGTACGGCGAGTTGACCCGGGCCACGATGCGGCTCTCCTTCGAGCCGGGCACGAGGTGGTCGACGAGCACGCCGAGGCGGCGGGACGGGCCGGGCGCGAACGCGCGCACCTCGTCGGCGAGCGCGTCGATGCCGTCGAGCGGTTCCACCACCACGCCCTCGATGCGCAGGTCGTCGCCCCAGATCCGCTCGACCAGCGCGGCGTCGTGCACGCCCTCGACCCAGATCCGGCTGGCCTTGGCGACCTGCGCCCGTACGCCGTCCACAGCGATCGAGCCGGACGCGGTGCGCCGTCGTGCGGCGGGCACCGGGGCGCGGGCGGGCCGCCGCAGCGTGACCGGCTTGCCGTCGAGCAGGAACGCGGCGGGCAGCAGCGGGAAGTTGCGCCGCCGCCCGTGCCGGTCCTCCAGCACCACAGCGCCGGAGTCGAAGCCGACCACGGCGCCGCAGAATCCGGAGTCGGCGTCCTCGACCACCAGGTCGGGTTCGGCGTCGACCTCGGGGGTCACCTTCCGTCGTCGCCAGTCGCCGGCCAGCACGTCCCCGTCGTATCGCCCCGCCATGCCGCAGACGCTAGCCAGCGTCCCGGCGTGTCGCTCGGCGACGCGCCGACCGGGCCACCATCCGTCGGCACGAAACGGTGCGAAGGGGGTAGTTGGGGCCAGGTCGCGCCGCCGGAGCGGCAGCCGAGACAGCAGCGGCGCGGAGCACGTACCCTTTCCGCATGTCCTCCCCCGCAACGGGCGCGGCCACACTGGCTCCGCGCCGGTCGAGCCGGTTCGTCGCCTGGGTGCGTGCCTGGCGAGCCGGCCTGGTGCCGTTCGACGAGGTGGCCGACGCCGTCGCCGGCGACGAGGAGCACCTCGTCGCCGACGCCCCCGGCACCTGGACCGACGTGTCGCTGCGGGAGGCGCTGCCCAGCCTCGCCAAGCACTCACCCGACGACATCCGCCTGGTGCTGCCCGCGCCCGGCGACCCGCGGGGCCTGCCCGGTCCGGGCGCGTTCGCCGGGGCGGCGCTGGTGGCGGGCGAAGCGGTGGTGGCGAGCGGGATGGGGCTGGTGCCCGAGGTCCGTACGCACACCTCCGGCTCGGGGATGACCTGGGAGACGGTGCTCTGGCGGGTCCACCCGCTGCCGGCGGACGCGCCGAAGGCGTCGCTCGCCACGCCGGGTGCGGCGGAGGCGGAGGCCGAACTGGCCGCCGTGCTGGCCGAGACCACCGCGACGCTGACCCGGCTGGACGTGGCGCAGTGGCGGCCCGAACTCGCCGGGGCGCTCGCCGCGCTGCGCCGCCCGGACGGCGCGACCGACCTGCCGCCCGGCTTCGACCCGCGGGCCCGCCGACTGTTCGCCCGCGCGGCGGTGCTGGACCGGGTGCTCGCACTGGCCGGCGAGAGCGCGCCGGGTGGCGCGGTCAACACCTACGAGGCGCAGCAGCGGGACGCGGCGCTGCGGCCGCTGACCACCGCGTGCCGGCAGGCCCTGGTGGCCGCCTGCAACGCGCCGCTGCGTCTCTAGCGCCGCAAGCGCCACCGACAGCGGCCGGGCGAGCAGCGGCCGGAGCGGCGGGACAGCCCGCGCTCAGACCTCGTCGATCAGGTCGGCCACCGAGTCGACGATCCGCGACGGCCGGTACGGGTACCGCTCCGCCTCGGTCCGGCTGCTGATGCCGGTGAGCACCAGGATCGTCTCCAGCCCGGCCTCCAGGCCGCACAGGATGTCGGTGTCCATCCGGTCACCGATCATCGCGGTCGACTCGGAGTGCGCGTCGATGGTGTTCAGCGCCGAGCGCATCATCATCGGGTTGGGCTTGCCGACGAAGTACGGGTCGACGCCGGTCGCCTTCGAGATCATCGCCGCCACCGAGCCGGCCGCCGGCAGCGCGCCCTCCATCGACGGGCCGGTGGCGTCGGGGTTGGTGCAGATGAATCGCGCGCCGTCGTTGATCAGCCGGATCGCCTTGGTTATCGCCTCGAAGCTGTAGGTGCGCGTCTCCCCCAGCACCACGTAGTCCGGGGCGAAGTCGCTGAGCACGTACCCCACCGCGTGCAGCGCCGTGGTCAGGCCGGCCTCACCGATCACGTACGCGGTGCCGCCCGGCCGCTGGTCGGCCAGGAACTGGGCGGTGGCGAGCGCGGACGACCAGATCGCCTCCTCCGGCACGTCCAGCCCCATCCGGGCCAGCCGGGCCTGGAGGTCGCGCGGCGTGTAGATGGAGTTGTTCGTCAGCACCAGGAACGGCTTGCCGGAGGCACGCAGCTTCTTGACGAACTCCGGGGCGCCGGGCACCGGCTGCCCCTCGTGCACCAGCACGCCGTCCATGTCGGTGAGCCAGCTCTGCACCGGCTTTCGGTCAAGCATCGTGTCGTCCCCAGGGTGTCGTCGGGTCGGGCTCAGGGCCGGCGGGCCGGGGGCACGCAGCACAACGCCGGGCAGGTGTCCCAGGCGGGCAGCTCGCCGAGGCGGCGGCGCAGCCGCTCGCCGTCCGGGGCGGTGCGCTCCAGAACCAGCTCGCGGACCATCGCCACGAACCGCGGATCGGTGCCCGGCGTGCCGGCGCGGACGAAGTCCAGGCCGAGCTGCTTGGCCGTCTCCAGCGCCTCGGTGTCCAGGTCCCACACCACCTCCAGGTGGTCGGAGACGAAGCCGATCGGGCTGACCACCACGCCCGTCACGCCCTGCTCGGGCAGCGTGGCCAGGTGGTCGTTGACGTCCGGCTCCAGCCACGGCACCTGCGGCGGCCCGGACCGGCTCTGCCAGACCAGGTCGTACGCCAGGTCGGGCGCGGCCGCGGCGTGCACCAGCCGGGCGGCCTCCTCGAGCTGGGCGGTGTAGCGGCCGCCGTGCGGGCCGGCGGTGGCCGCCGCGGACATCGGGACCGAGTGCGCGGTGAAGACCAGCCGGGTGCTGTCCCGCTTCGCCGGGTCGAGCTGGGCCAGCGCGGCCCGGACCGCGTCGACGTGCGGCTCGATGAAGCCGGGGTGGTCCCAGAACTGGCGGAGCTTCTCGATCAGCGGGGCGTCCGGGCCGACCGCGGCGCGGGCCGAGGCGATCTCCTCCTGGTACTGCCGGCAGGACGAGTAGCCGCCGTACGCGCTGGTGACGAACGCCAGCGCCCGGGTGATCCCGTCGTCGCGCATCCGCGCGACGGTGTCGGCGAGCATCGGATCCCAGTTGCGGTTGCCCCAGTAGACCGGCAGGTCGACGCCGTTGGCGGCGAAGTCCTCGCGGATCGCCGCGAGCAGGTCACGGCACTGCTGGTTGATCGGCGACACCCCGCCGAAGTGCATGTAGTGCTCGGCGACCTCGGCCAGCCGGTCCGGCGGCACTCCCCGCCCCCGGGTCACGTTCTGCAGGAACGGGAGAACGTCCTCGGGCCGCTCCGGGCCGCCGAAGGAGACCAGCACCAACGCGTCGTACGCCATGGGGACCATTGTCCCTCGCGGCCCGGGGCGGCGCGGCGGCCACCCCGGGTCCGGGTGTCAGGCGCCGATGGCGTGGTAGCCGCCGTCGACGTGGACGATCTCGCCGGTGGTGGCCGGGAACCAGTCCGACAGCAGCGCCAGGCAGGCCCGGGCGGCCGGCTCCTGGTCGGTCAGGCTCCAGCCCAGCGGCGCCCGCTCGGTCCAGGCGTCCTCGAACTGGTCGAAGCCCGGGATGGACTTGGCGGCGATGGTGCGCAGCGGGCCGGCCGCGACCAGGTTGCTGCGGATGCCCTGCTTGCCCAGGTGCAGCGCCAGGTAGCGGGAGGCGGACTCCAGCCCGGCCTTGGCCACGCCCATCCAGTCGTAGACCGGCCACGCCTTGGTGGCGTCGAACGTGAGACCCACCACCGCGCCGCCGGCGGACATGAGCGGCAGCGCGGCCATGGCGAGGGACTTGTACGAGTAGGTGGAGACCTGGAGCGCGGTCGCCACGTCCGCCCAGGGGGCGTCGAGGAATCCGCCGCCGAGGCAGCTCTGCGGGGCGAAACCGATCGAGTGCACGACGCCGTCCAGGCCGTCGACGTGCTCGCGTACCTTGTCGGCCAGCCCGGCCAGGTGTTCCTCGTTGCTGACGTCCAGCTCGATCACGGGCGCCGGCTCGGGCAGGCGCTTGGCGATCCGCTCCACCAGGGAGAGCCGGCCGTAGCCGGTGAGCACGACCTGGGCGCCGTTCTCCTGGGCGAGCTTCGCCACCGAGAAGGCGATCGACGCGTCGGTGATGACGCCGGTGACCAGCAGCCGCTTACCGGCGAGAAGTCCGGACATTGCGTGTCTCCTCCGTGCTCTGCTCAGTGACCCATGCCGAGGCCGCCGTCGACCGGGATGACGGCGCCGGTGACGTATCCCGCCGCGTCCGAGGCGAGCCAGGTGACGACGCCCGCGACCTCGTCCGGGGTGGCCATCCGGCCGGCCGGGATCGACTTGCGGATCTCCGCCTTGCGCTCCTCGGGCAGGCCCGCGGTCATGTCGGTGTCGATGAAGCCGGGTGCCACCACGTTCGCGGTGATGTTGCGGGTGCCCAGCTCGCGGGTGATCGAGCGGGCCACGCCGACCAGGCCGGCCTTGCTGGCCGCGTAGTTGACCTGACCCGCGCCGCCGGAGAGACCGACCACTGAGGAAATGAAGATCATCCGCCCCCAGCGGCCGCGGAGCATCTTCGTCGAGGCCCGCTTGGCGACCCGGAACGAGCCGGTCAGGTTGGTGTCGAGGACGCGGGCGAACTGCTCCTCGGACATCCGCATGATCAGCGTGTCGTCGGTGATGCCGGCGTTGGCGACCAGCACCTCCACCGGGCCGAGTTCGGCCTCGATCGCGGTGAACGCGGCGTCGACCGACTCGGCGTCGGTCACGTCACACCGCACACCGAACAGGCCCTCGGGGGCTTCGCCGCTCCGGTACGTCACCGCCACCCGGTCGCCCTGCTTGGCGAACGCCTGCGCGATGGCCAGGCCGATCCCCCGGTTCCCGCCGGTCACCAGCACGGTTCGGGCCACGGATCCCCCTCTGCTCCAGTGATCTCTCGGTCGGTCGGAGCCTAGGGGTTACCGACAGGTAAGCGCTAACCCGCGCAGGTCACAGGGCCGCTCCCGCCGGGGTCCGCGGGACCGGTCGGCCGCGTGCGCGACACCCGCACCCCCGGTGTACGATCACCGGGTCTGCGGGCCGCTCTGCGCCCGCGTTCCGGGCCCCGCCGACCGACAGGAGGTGATCGCTGTGCGAGATAGCGATCCTCCCAGTCGTGGCCGGGCCCACCGTCAGCCCCGCTGAGCCACGGCTCCGTCGACGCGGCTGACCCGCTTCCCGCCCTCCGCACCGCATCCGCTCTCCGGCCACACCTGCCGGGGGTGGCCCTGCCGCGCGGCGGAGCACCCGGTCACGACTTCGTGCGCGTACGCCCCGACCCCCATCGGCCCGCACCGGGCCGACCGTCGCCACGGAGCACACTCATGAGCCGTTACGTCGCCCCGCTGGGCTTCACCCTCGCCGCCGTCTGGGTGGCCGTCCTGTTCGTGCTGGCCGGCGGCGGTCACTGACCACCGCCGGCCGGTTCCGGCTCAGACCAGCCGGGACGTCCAGAGCAGACTCAGCCCGCCCGCGCACAGGGCCAGCAGCAGCGCGATCCCCGCGTACCACTGGGTGATCTCGCGCGGCTCGGTCCGGTAGCCGATCGAGCTGCCCATGTCCTGGTAGACCTGCTTCAGCTCGCTGGCCGACGCGGCCTCGTAGAAGAAGCCCTGCGTGGTCTCCGCGAGCTGGGACAGCGCGGTGCGGTCCACCGGCACCCGCTGGAGCTGTCCGCCGATGTCGACCTGCCCGGAGTCGGTGCCGAACGCGATGGTGGACACCGGCACGTTCGCCGCCTGCGCCGCCGCGGCGGCCTCCTCGACCGAGCGGCCCGACGTGCGGTAGCCGTCGGACAGCAGCACGATCCGGGCCGGCGGGATGCCGGCGGCGCCGTCGGCCGGCACCGACCGGATCGCCTCCAGGCAGGTGAACACCGCCTCGCCGGTGGCGGTCGCCTCGGCCAGCACCAGCCCGTCGATGGCGGTGGTGACGGCGGCCCGGTCCTTGGTCGGCGGCACCAGCACGTTCGCCGACTTGGCGAACGAGACGAGTCCCAGGTTGTAGCTCTCCGGCAGTTCGCCGACGAACTGCTTGGCCGCCTCCTGCGCCGCCTCCAGGCGGTTCGGCGACACGTCGTCGGCCTGCATGGACAACGACACGTCGATGGCGAGCATCACGGTGGCCCGTTCCAGCGGCTCGCGGGTGTCGATCGCCGGCCGGGCCAGCCCGGTCGCCAGCACCAGCAGGCAGAGCAGGAACGCGGTGGCCGCGACGTGCCGCCGCCAGCCCAGTCCCTTGGGCGCGACGGTGCGCAGCAGGTCGACGTTGGTGAACCGCAGCGCGTACTGCCGGCGGTGCAGTTGCCGCCAGACGTACGCGGCGGCGAGGGCGAGCACCGGCAGCACGGCGAGCAGCCACCACGGTTGCAGAAAACGGATCATCGAGTCGTCCCTCGGGTGCGGGCGTGCCGCTGCGCGGCGACGAAACGCACCATGTCCAGCAGCCAGTCTCGGTCGGTACGCAGGCGCAGGTGGGCCGCGCCCGCGGCGCGCAGTTCGGCGGCGATCGCCAGGCGCTGGGCGGCCGCCGCCTCGGCGTACCGGCGGCGCAGGCCCGGGTCGGCGGTCTGCACCTCGTGCAGTTCCCCGCTCTCCGGGTCGACCACCGGCAGCACCCCCACGTCGGGCAGTTCCAGTTCCCGCGGATCGACCACCTCGACGGCCAGCACGTCGTGGCGGACCCGCAGCTTACGCAGCGGCCGGCCCCACTGCGGCGGCGGCGCGAGGAAGTCGGAGATCACCACCGCCACGCCGCGCCGCCGGGGCGGCCGGTTGAGCATTTCGACGAGCGCGCCGAGGTCGCTGCGGCCGGGCCGGATCTCGGCGCCGGCGACCGCCCGCAGCAGCCCCTGCGCCTCCTTGCGGCCTCCGCGGGCGGGCAGCCGCAGCACCGTCCCGGGACCGCCGGTGCCGACCACCGCGCCGATCCGGTTGCCGCCCCGCACGGTGAGGTGGGCCAGCGCGGCGACTGCGGCCACCGCCACGTCCCGCTTGAGCCACCGTCCGGTGCCGAAGTCCAGGCTGGCCGACATGTCGACGGCCAGCCAGGTCTCCAGTTCGCGGTCGGCCACCGTACGCCGCACGTGCGGCATCGTGGTGCGGGCGGTGACCGGCCAGTCCATCCGGCGCACGTCGTCGCCGGGCCGGTACTCCCGGGACTCCCCCGCCTCACTGCCCGGACCGGGCAGCAGCCCGGCGTAGTCGCCCTGGAGCAGCCCGTCCAGCTTGCGGGTGACCATGAGCTGGAGCCGGGCCAGCGCGGCCCCCGAGCGGTCGCCGGTGGCGCTCAGCCGGGTGGGCGAGGTCACGGCCGCTGCCCGGGCCACCCGTTGTGCGGCACGGCCGGCGGCGGTGGTGCGGCCTGCTGGCGGGGCGCGACGGCGGGCAGCGGGATGGTCGACATCACCCGGTGCACGATGTGGTCGGCCGGTACGTCGTCAGCGAGCGCGTCGTAGCTGAGCACCAGCCGGTGGCGCAGGATGTCCGGTGCGATGTCCTGCACGTCCTGCGGCAGCGCGTAGTCCCGGCCGCGCAGCAGCGCCAGCGCGCGGGTGGCCCGGACCAGGCCGAGCGAGGCCCGCGGGCTGGCGCCGTACTGGATGAGCTGGGCCACGTCGGGCATGCCGTGCTCGGCCGGCGCCCGCGTGGCGAGCACCAGCCGGACCGCGTAGTCGACGAGCGCGTTGTGCACGAACACCTGGTCGGCCTTGTGCTGGAGGGCGACCAGGTCCGGGGTGTCGAACACCCGGGCCGGCTCGGGCGGGGCCACGCCCATCCGGTAGACGATCTCGCGCTCCTCGGCGTCGGTCGGGTAGCCCACGACGATCTTCATGAGGAACCGGTCCCGCTGCGCCTCCGGCAGCGGGTAGACGCCCTCCTGCTCGATCGGGTTCTGGGTGGCCATGACCAGGAACGGGTCGGGCACCCGGTGGCTCTCGCCGCCGATGGACACCTGCCGCTCGCTCATCACCTCCAGCAGCGCCGACTGCACCTTGGCCGGCGCGCGGTTGATCTCGTCGGCGAGCAGGAAGTTGACGAAGACCGGGCCCAGCTCGACGTCGAACTTCTCGCTGGACTGCCGGTAGATCCGGGTGCCCATGATGTCGGCGGGCACCAGGTCGGGGGTGAACTGGACCCGGGCGAACGAACCGCCGACGACCCGGGCCAGGGTCTCCACGGCGAGCGTCTTGGCCACACCCGGGACGCCCTCCAGCAGGCAGTGGCCCCGGGCCAGCAGCGCGACGAACATCCGCTCGACCATCCGGTCCTGGCCGACGATCACCCGCTTGGTCTCGAACAGCGCCCGCTCCAGCAGCGTGGCGTCCTGTGCCGGGGTGGTGCCCGCCGGGGGCGGCGCGTCCGGCGCCACCTCGGTCGGGTTCGGCACGTCGGGTGTGGTCGGCTGGGCCACCGGTCCTCCACAGCAGGGTCGTCGTCGCGGCGTGGTGCGTATCAAGACTGTCATGCCTCGCTGAGAGCCGAGGGTGGGAGAGGCACGATTTTCGCCGCGCCGTCCGGCCACGCCGTCCCGCCGCGCGGGAAACGCTGAACACGGGTGGACAACAAGGGGTCCGCCGTGTGTACGATTCACCCCGTCGCCGGGCGGCTCCCCCCGTGGCCGCCCGGCGCTAAAACTCCCGGCGTGCGGCCTCTAGACTCGCCCCGGTGACGACTCCCACCACCCCGGACGAGACGCTGATCTGCTCGGCGCGGGGGTGTCGCGCACCCGCCGCCTTTCAGCTCCGCTGGCACAATCCCCGCCTGCACGCGCCGGACCGGCGCAAGACCTGGCTGGCCTGCCCGGAGCACCGGGGCTCCCTCGGTGACTTCCTCGAGGCACGCGGCTTCCTCCGCGAGGTGGTCCCGCTTCCCTGATCGCCTACGCTCGAAGCGTGAGCGAGCAGATGATCCGAGTCCGTACCGGCGGCGAGCACGGCAGGTCCTCCCGGTGAGCGGTGACGGCCCCGCCGGCGTTCCGCCCGCCTCGCGCAGCGCGTTGGAGCCCTGGCCGGACACGGTCCGGTGGCAGCCGATCTCGCGCGACCTGATCTGGGTGGAGCTGATCCGGCTCGGCATCGGGCTGGCCGTGGCGCTCGTGGTGCTCGGCGTGGCCTGGGCGCTGTCCGGGCACTGGCTGCTAGGTGCCGCCGTCGGCGTCGCGCTGCTCATCGGCGTCTGGCGGTCGGTCACCATCGTGCGCGCGGTCCGCGCCTGGGGGTACGCCGAGCGCGACGACGATCTGCTCGTGCGGCACGGCCTGCTGGTGCGGCGGCTGTCCATCGTCCCGTACTCGCGGATGCAGTTCGTCGATGTGAGCGCGGGTCCGCTGGAGCGCGCGTTCGACCTCGCCACAGTGCAATTGCATACGGCGGCCGCCGCGAGCGACGCCCGCGTGCCCGGTCTGCGTCCGGCCGAGGCGTCCCGGCTGCGCGACCGGCTCACCGCGCTGGGCGAGGACCGGGCGGAGGGCCTGTGAGCGAACGGAGCGACTCCGGCGCCCCTCCGCCCCACGACGACCGGCCCGACCCGACCCCCGGCCCGCCCGCGCCGGATTACGGACCAC
>NZ_RCVK01000383.1:0-10179 GCF_003667485.1 Micromonospora sp. BL1 | reverse complement strand
GTTACGGCGGTCATGGCGGAGGGGAAACGCCCGGCAACATTCCGAACCCGGAAGCTAAGCCCTCCAGCGCCGATGGTACTGCACTCGGGAGGGTGTGGGAGAGTAGGACACCGCCGGACAATCTTCCCATTCAGGGCCACCCCACACGGGGTGGCCCTGAATTGCGTCCCCCCGGGGGAAAGCGCCAGACCGGCCGCAAAGCCGGCCCCGGACGCGCGTGAGCGATGGGCCGCCCCCACCCGATTGCCGGCACCGCACCGGCTAGCCATACGCCTGCCACTTCCCTGAACTGCCGAACCAAGCCGCCACTCCCCCGCGGTGGCGGTACCGAGGTGCTCCGGATCCAGCCACTTCCCCGGACTGGCGAGTCGGCCCGCCACTTCCCCGAAGTGGCGGTGGCGAGGTGCGGCGGATCCAGCCAGTTCCCCGAGGTGGCGAACCGGCTCACCACTTCCCCGAAGTGGCGGTGGCGAGGTGCGGATCCAGCCACTTCCCCCGAGGTGGCGAACCGGCCCACCACTTCCCCGGAATGGTGACAACGGACGGCCCGGCATCCAGCCACCTCCCCGAACAGGAGGGCTGGGCCGCCATTGCCCCGGAACTGGGGCATGGGAGGGGACAGAGGGCCGCCGATACGGCGACGTGCGGGGGACGGGGCAAGGCGTGTGTGGGCGCCTCGCCGTACCGGCGTGGACGAGTCAGCGCCGAGGTCGCGGGTCAGCGGCTCTGGACGGACTCGCGGATGTCGCGGAACAGCGCTGCCGCGTCGTCGACCCGGCGGCCCGGGAACATGCCCATCACCACGCTGCCGTGGTCGGCCCACCCGCACACCGCGAAGTCGCCGCCGTCGCCGCTGGTCGTACCGCACTTCATCACGCCACCCAGGCGGCCCGCGTCCACCTCGCGCAGCCCGGCGACCCGGCCGGTCTCGTCGGCCATCAGGCCGAACAGGGTGTCCAGGTCGCGTTCGGGCTGCCAGAGCAGCGTGGTGCCGCCGAACAGCAGCACCGAACGCTTGGCGTCCCCGCGGTCGGAGTAGACGGCGCCGAAGCCGCGGTCCAGCTCGATGTCGGCGGCCAGTCCGTCGCGCAGGTAGTCGGCGGTGCTGCGGGCCCGCTCGCTGTCGTCCCGGACCAGCCCGGCCACCTCGGCCGGCTGGTCGAGCGTGGTGTCCTTCTGCTGGAGCACCCGCCAGCCGCCCAGCCCGAGCGCACCGGCGCCGGCCAGGCCCGCCGCGAGCAGCGCGGCCAGGACGATCTTCCGGCGCCGCGAGACGGGACGGCGTTCGGGCTCCTGCGCGGGATCGCGGCGGCTCAGCTCGATCGGCTCTTCGGTCAGCTCGACCGGATCGGAACCCCCGTCGACCGGGCGCTCGGTGAGATGCGCGTCGGACATGACCGCCACCGTACGCGAATCACAGGTGGTGCACGTCGGGTCCCCGAAAGCGCTCCGTAGACTTTCAGGGTGACCGAGAGACTGGATGCCCGACGCCCCGACGCCCCGACCCTCGCCGGCCAGTACCAGCCCGGCGAGGTAGAGCAGCGACGGTACGAGCAGTGGGTAGCCGGCGGGCACTTCCGGGCGTCGGCGGACAGCGAGAAGCCGCCGTTCACCATCGTCATCCCGCCGCCGAACGTCACCGGCTCGCTGCACATGGGTCACGCCTTCGAGCACACCCTCATGGACGCGCTCACCCGGCGCAAGAAGATGCAGGGGCACGAGGCGCTCTGGCTGCCGGGCATGGACCACGCCGGCATCGCCACCCAGAACCTGGTCGAGCGGCAGCTCGCCGGTGAGGGGCTGTCCCGCCACGACCTCGGGCGGGAGAAGTTCGTCGAGCGGGTCTGGCAGTGGAAGGCCGAGTCCGGCGGCGCGATCCTCGGCCAGATGCGCCGCCTCGGCGACGCGGTCGACTGGGACCGCGAGCGGTTCACCATGGACGAGGGCCTGTCCCGGGCCGTGCAGACCATGTTCAAGAAGCTCTTCGACGACGGGCTCATCTACCGGGCCAACCGGATCATCAACTGGTGCCCGCGCTGCCTCACCGCGCTGTCCGACATCGAGGTGGAGCACACCGACGACGAGGGTGAGCTGGTCTCGATCCGCTACGGCGACGAGGTCGTGGTGGCGACCACCCGCGCGGAGACGATGCTCGGCGACACCGCGGTGGCGGTGCACCCGGACGACGAGCGCTACCGGCACCTGATCGGCACCGAGGTGGAGCTGCCGCTCACCGACCGGCGGATCCCGATCGTCGCCGACGAGCACGTCGACCCGAGTTTCGGCACCGGCATGGTCAAGGTGACCCCGGCGCACGACCCGAACGACTTCGAGATCGGCCAGCGGCACGACCTGCCCTCGCTGACGATCATGGACGAGCGCGGCGTCATCACCGCGCCCGGCCCGTTCGAGGGCCTGGACCGGTACGAGGCCCGCCCGGCGATCGTCGCGGCGCTGCGTGAGCAGGGCCGGATCGTGGCCGAGAAGCGGCCGTACCTGCACGCGGTGGGGCACTGCTCGCGGTGCAAGACGACTGTCGAGCCGCGGCTGTCGTTGCAGTGGTTCGTCAACACCGCGCCGCTGGCCAAGGCCGCCGGTGACGCGGTGCGCGACGGCCGGGTGAAGATCGAGCCGGCCGAGTTGGCCAAGCGCTACTTCGCCTGGGTCGACAACATGCACGACTGGTGCATCTCCCGCCAGCTCTGGTGGGGTCACCGCATCCCCGTCTGGTACGGCCCGGACGGCGAGATCGTCTGCGTCGGCCCGGACGAGGAGCCGCCGACCGGCGAGGGCTGGCGGCAGGACGAGGACGTGCTGGACACCTGGTTCTCCAGCGGCCTGTGGCCGTTCTCCACGCTCGGCTGGCCGGAGCAGACCCCGGACCTGGCGAAGTTCTACCCGACCAGCGTGCTGGTCACCGGCTACGACATCCTGTTCTTCTGGGTCGCCCGGATGATGATGTTCGGCCTGTACGCGATGGACGGCGTGCAGCCGTTCGACGTGGTGGCGCTGCACGGCATGGTCCGCGACGAGCACGGCAAGAAGATGTCGAAGTCGTTCGGCAACGTGGTGGACCCGCTGGACTGGATCGACCGCTTCGGCGCCGACGCCACCCGGTTCACGCTGGCCCGGGGCGCAAACCCCGGCCAGGACGTGCCGGTCAGCGAGGAGTGGTGCCAGGGCTCCCGCAACTTCTGCAACAAGCTCTGGAACGCCACCCGGTTCGCGTTGCTCAACGGCGCGCACACCGACGGCCCGCTGCCGGACGCCGGTGACCTCTCCACCGTCGACAGGTGGATCCTGTCCCGGCTGGCGCACGTCACCGCCGAGGTCGACGAGCAGTTCGAGGCGTACGAGTTCGCGAAGGTCTGCGACCTGCTCTACCACTTCGCGTGGGACGACGTCTGCGACTGGTACGTGGAGCTGAGCAAGCCGGTGCTGGCCGAGGGCGGCTCCGCCGCCGACGCCACCCGCCGGGTGCTCGGGCACGTGCTGGACCAGCTCCTACGGCTGCTGCACCCGGTCATCCCGTTCGTCACCGACGAGCTGTGGGCCGCGCTCAGCGGCGGCGAGACCGTGCTGACGGCGTCCTGGCCGGTCGCCGACCGTACCCTGATCGACGACGCCGCGGAGGGCGAGGTCGGCACCCTGCAGCGGGTGGTGACCGAGGTCCGGCGGTTCCGCTCGGACCAGGGGCTGCGGCCGACCCAGCGGGTCGCCGCCCGGCTCGACGGCCTGGCCGGCGCGGGCATCGCGGCGCACGAACCGCTGGTCCGCTCGCTGGCCCGGCTGGACGCGCCCGGCGACGACTTCCGGGCGAGCGCCACGCTGGCGATGCCCGGCGCGGTGAGCGTCGCGCTCGACACGCGCGGCTCGATCGACGTGGCCGCCGAGCGCGCCCGGCTCACCAAGGACCGGGCGGCGGCCGAGAAGGAGGCCACCCAGGCGCGGGCGAAGCTGGACAATCCGGCGTTCGTCGGCAAGGCGCCCGAGCCGGTGGTGGCGAAGATCCGCGAGCGGCTGGCGGTGGCCGAGGCGGACCTGGTCCGGATCGACGCCGCCCTGGAGGCGCTTTCCTCGTGAACGACCGCACCGAGTTCGCCGAGGTGGAGGCCGCGCTCAACGCGCGCGGCTTCACCCGGATGCACTTCGAGCTGGAGAAGATCGAGACCCTGCTCGACCTGCTGGGCAGCCCGCAGCGCGCGTACCCGTCGATCCACCTGACCGGCACCAACGGCAAGACCTCGACGGCCCGGATGATCGACTCGCTGCTGCGGGCGTTCGGGCTGCACACCGGCCGCTACACCAGCCCGCACCTGGAGACCGTGCGGGAGCGGATCAGCCTGGACGGCGAGCCGGTGAGCGAGGACCGGTTCGTGTCCACGTACCGCGAGATCGCGCCGCTGGCCGAACTCGTCGACCAGCGGTTCGCGGAGCCGCTGACGTACTTCGACATGACCACGGCGCTGGCGTTCGCCACGTTCGCCGACGCCCCGGTGGACGTGGCGGTGGTGGAGGTCGGGCTCGGCGGCGCGGAGGACGCGACGAACGTGATCCAGGCCGGCGTCGCCGTGATCACCCCGATCGGGCTGGACCACACCGAGTGGCTCGGCGACACGATCGAGGACATCGCGCTGCACAAGGCGGGCATCATCCACCCCGGCGCCACCGTCATCGCGGCGGCGCAGGAGGAGGAGGCGGCCCGCCCGATCCTGGAACGCTGCGCCGAGGTCAACGCCACTGTCGCGCGCGAGGGCGCCGAGTTCGGCGTGCTGCGCCGGGCGGTCGCGGTCGGCGGCCAGGTGCTGACCATCCAGGGCCTGGGCGGGGTGTACGAGGAGATCTTCATCCCGCTGCACGGCGCGCACCAGGCGCAGAACGCTGCGGTGGCGCTGGCCGCCGTGGAGGCGTTCCTCGGCGCCGGGGCCCGGCGGCAGCTCGACATCGAGGCGGTCCGCGAGGGCTTCGCCGCGACGAGTTCGCCGGGCCGGCTGGAGCGGGTGCGTAGCGCCCCGACGGTGCTGCTCGACGGCGCGCACAACCCGCACGGGATGGCCGCCACCGTCGCCGCCGTGCAGGAGGAGTTCGCGTTCAGCAAGCTCGTCGGCGTGCTGGCGGTGCTCGGCGACAAGGACGCGGCGAGCCTGCTCGAACTGCTCGAACCGGTACTCGACTCGATCGTGGTCGCGGAGAACAGCTCGGCCCGGGCGATGCCGGTGGACGAGCTGGCCGCGCTGGCGCGGGAGATCTTCGGGCCGGAGCGGGTGCAGGTGGCCCGGGAGATGCCCGACGCCATCGAGGCGGCGGTGGCGGAGGCCGAGTCGGACGTGCCGGGCGAGCTGTCCGGGGTGGGCGTGCTGGTCACCGGATCGGTGGTGACAGTGGCCGACGCCCGCCGGCTGCTCAAGCGATGACCGGCCCGCAGCGCCCGACCGGTCCACAGCGCCCGACCGGCCCGGAGCATCCGGCCGGCCCGGAGCCGCGTCCGGACGCCGGGCCGCAGGCGACCGGTCCGGAGCAGCCCGACGGCGTCCGCCGGTCCGGGCTGCGGAACCCGGACAAGGCGGTACGCGGGCTCGGCGCCGGCACCATGTCGCTGGAGGCGCTGGTGCTGCTGCTGGCCATCCAGCCGATCCGGGTGGTCGGCGGTGACCTGAGCGGCGCGGCGATCGGCGCGATCGTGGCGCTGGCGGTCGCCTGTGTGGTGCTCGCCGGGATGATGCGCCGCCCGTGGGCGTGGCACGCCGGCACCGTGATCCAGGGCCTGCTGCTGCTCTCCGGGCTGCTGCACTGGTCGCTGTTCGCGCTCGGGGTGATGTTCGCGCTGGTGTGGGCGTACGCGCTGCACGTGCGGCGGGTCATCCTCGGCTGAGGACGGCCCGCCGCGTACGGCTCAGGCGTCGGCGAGCGTGCGCCACTGCGTCAGCGCGACGCCGTGGCCGTCGGGGTCGCGGAAGGCCGCCGCCCACACCTCCAGCTTGGTGCCCCGGTTGACCACGCGCGGGGCGTACGTGAACCGGACGCCGGAGTCGCGCAGCCGCTCGTACGCCCCCTGGATGTCGTCCACCTCCAGGTTGACGTGCACCAGGCGGCGGCTGATCGGGGCGGCACCGGTCACCCGGCGCAGCACCAGCCGGGTCGGGCCGGAGGAGAGCACGGCGTTGCCCTCGCCCCGGTCCAGCTCGTCGAAGCCGAGTTCGCGGTAGAAGTCGAGGGACCGGTCCAGGTCGGCGACGAGCAGCGTGATGCCGACGCCGCTGATCGGGCTGGCCAGCTCGTCCGGTTCGGCCGTGCCGGCCGGGCCGAAGATCGCCTCGTCCAGCTCCTCGGCGGTCGGCGGCGCGTCGGAGCGCCGCGGCGCGTCCGCGGGGTCGTCCAGCGGCAGGTCGATCGGGTCGGGCCCGGTGTCGGCCGGCGCGGTGCCGGTCGGTCGGGTGTCGGTCGGTCGGGTGTCGGCCGGCCCGCTGTCGACGAGCACGGTCTCGACCGGCACCGTGTCGGGCGGCTCCTCGGCCGGCGAACGGGGCGCCGGGGCGCGGCGGGGGAGCGGGCCGGGGCCGGCCGTGCGGTCGGCCCGTTCGACGAGCTGCCCCTCCAGCACCACCGGGCCGCCGGGGCTCTGGTGCAGCACCACCGGCTCGCGGTCGTCGGCCCGGGGTGGCACGTCGTCCAGGTACGGGTCCGGCGCGGGCGGGTAGTCGTCGCGGAAGTCGTCCTCCGGCGCGCGCCCGGCCCACGGCGGCGCCTCCTGCGCGATCAGCGGCTCGTCCAGCGGATCCGGCTCGGCGGCGTACTCGGGCGGCAGGTCGGCGACCGCGGCGGCGCTCTCCGCGTGCGTGGGCACCTCGTCCCAGAGCACGCGCACGTGCCGCTGGTCGTCGAGCGCCACCCGGACCGGCAGCGCCTGGCCCAGCGAGGGCCACTTGGCGACCGGCACCCGAGGCTCGATGATCTTCTTGGAGCGGGGCGGCAGGCCGGGCGCGTCGATGACCAGTTGCAGCTCGCACCGGCCGAACGCGTACTGGGTGGGTGGTTCGGAGGCGCTGTGCACGTGCCCCAGGCCGATCACCCAGGTGCGGCCGCCCCCGCGTACCGTGGCCAGGGCGATCGCCAGCACCAGCAGCGCGACCCCGAGCGCCACGATGGCCCAGCTGGTCATGCCGAGCCCGAACACGGTCACGAAGGTGGCGACGGTGCCCAGCACCGCCCCGATCAGTTTGCGTACCGGCGCGATCGTGCGGTTCCCGCCATTCGCCACAGTGGACCTCCCAGGGGTTCCAGGGCCAGGCTAGGCCGCCGCGGCGGGCCAGGGAAGACGCAGCCGCCGCGCCGGCGCCGGGACCGGGTCGCTACGCTGACCGTACCCAGCCGAACCCCGTTTGAGTGCGCAGGAGGAACCCAGCGTGTCCAGCAGCAGCCCGGACGAGCGGACGCTCGTACTGATCAAGCCCGACGCGGTGCGCCGCGGTCTGGTGGGCGAGATCCTGTCCCGTTTCGAGCGCAAGGGCCTGCGGATCGACGCGATGGTGAGCCGGACCATGGACGGCGACTTCGCCGACCAGCACTACGCGGAGCACGTCGAGAAGCCGTTCTACCCGCCGCTGAAGACGTTCATGACCAGCGGCCCGCTGGTGGCGCTGGTGCTCTCCGGCGACCAGGTGATCGAGGTGGTGCGCGCGATGATCGGCAGCACCGACGGCCGCAAGGCCGCCGCCGGCACCATCCGCGGTGACCTGTCGCTGTCGAACCGGGAGAACCTGGTGCACGCCTCCGACTCGGCGGACAGCGCCAAGCGCGAGATCGCGCTCTGGTTCCCCGAGATGGCCTGACCGACACGCCGACGGCCCCGGCCCGCTCCTGGCGGGACCGGGGCCGTCGTGCGTCAGCCGTCAGACCGACGCCGGCGGCTGCGTCCGGCAGGTCACCGCGACCCGGTTCCACACGTTGATGGTGGCGATCGCCACCACCAGGTCGGCCAGCTCCTTCTCCGACCACACCTTCGCCGCCGCGTCCCAGACGTCGTCCGGCACGCCGTGCTCGCCGAGCCGGGTCACCGCGTCGGTGAGGGCCAGCGCGGCCCGCTCCCGCTCGTCGAAGAACGGGGCCTCGCGCCACGCCGCGACCGCGAACAGCCGGCGGCTGTCCTCACCGGCCGCCAGCGCCTCGCGGCTGTGCATGTCCACGCAGAACGCGCAGCCGTTGAGCATCGACGCCCGGAGCTTCACCAGCTCCAGCACGGTGTGGTCCACGTTCGTCCGGACGTACTTCTCCAGGCCCAGCACGGCCTGGTACGCCTCGGGTGCCACCGCCGCCATGTCCATCCGGCTCATCGCCGCCTCCTCGTTTGTTGGGGTACGCGCACAGGACGGGGCACGACGGGCGCGGCGTGACGCGCTGGCGGTGTGACGGTGGTCATGACCGGGCCGACAACAGTCGTTGACGTTCCGGTCACCTCGACCGGAGTTCCCGGCCACCTGCGGCCGGTAGACCGGGCTGGCGACACTGCCGAGACCGGGAGAACCCATGACGCACATCGATCGACGTACCCTGCTCCGCGCCGGCCTGGTCGCCGGGGCCGGAGTCGCCGGCGGCGCGCTGCTCGGCGCGCCCGGCGCGCCCGCCGCGCCCGGCCTGCGGCCCGGCGGCCGGCCGCTGCTCACCCACGGCGTGCAGAGCGGCGACGTGACCGCCGACTCGGCGCTGGTCTGGACCCGCGCGGACCGGCCCGGCCGGATGCTGGTCGAGGTGAGCCGCCGGCCGGACCTGCGCGGCGCCCGCCTGGTGCGCGGCCCGGTGGTCGACCCGACCGGCGACTTCACCGGCAAGGTCCGCCTGCGCGGCCTGCCCGCGGGGGAGCGGCTGCACTACCGGGTACGGGTGGAGAGCCTGGACCGGCACGGCCTGTGCAGCGAGCCGCTGACCGGCTCGTTCGCCACCGCCCCCCGGCGGCACCAGCGGCGTGACGTGCGGTTCGTGTGGACCGGCGACATCGTCGGGCAGGGCTGGGGAATCAGCCCCGACTTCGACGGCCTGGCGATCTTCCGGGCCATGCGGGAGCGCCGTCCGGACTTCTTCCTGTGCAGCGGTGACACCGTGTACGCCGACGGGCCGCTGGCCGAGAGCGTGGTCCTGCCGGACGGCCGCACCTGGCGCAACCTGGTGACGCCGGAGAAGAGCAAGGTGGCCGAGACGCTCGCCGAGTACCGGGGGCAGTTCGCGTACAACCTGCTCGACGAGCACCTGCGGGCGTTCGCCGCCGAGGTGCCGCAGATCAACCAGTGGGACGACCACGAGGTGGTCAACAACTGGTACCCGGGGGAGATCCTGACCGACGAGCGGTACGGAGAGAAGCGGGTGGACGTGCTCGCCGCCCGGGCCCGGCAGGCGTTCCACGAGTGGCTGCCGGTGCCGGCCGGCGGGCCGATGTACCGCAAGTTGTCGTACGGGCCGCTGCTGGACGTGTTCGTGCTGGACATGCGCACCTACAAGGACCCGAACGACGGCAACACGTACGCCGACCGCAATCGCGGGCTGCTCGGCAAGGCGCAGCGGGAGTGGCTGATCCGGGAACTGCGCGCGTCCCGCGCCACCTGGAAGGTGATCGCCAACGACCTGCCGATCGGCGTGGTGGTGCCGGACGGATCCACCGCGCAGGAGGGTGTCGCGCAGGGCGATCACGGCGCGCCGGCCGGCCGGGAGCTGGAGTTCGCCGAGGTGCTGCGCGCCTCACACCGGGCCGGGGTGACCGGGCTGGTGTTCCTCACCGCCGACGTGCACTACACCGCCGCCCACCACTACGACCCGGCGCGCGCCGCGGTGCGTGACTTCAGCCCGTTCTGGGAGTTCGTCTCCGGCCCGGCGCACGCCGGCGCGTTCGGCCCGAACGCGCTCGACGGCACGTTCGGCCCGAAGGCGGTCTTCGTGCACGCCCCGCCGCGCGCCAACACCTCCCCGGCCGAGGGCTTCCAGCACTTCGGCGAGGTGACCGTCGACGGCCCGTCGGCGGCCCTGACGGTCCACCTGCGCGACCGTTCCGGCGCCTCCCTCTGGACCACCACCCTCCCGGCCCCGTCGCGTCCCGCCTGACACCCGGCCCGACCTCGTCGATCATGAGGTTGGCGGCGATGTGGATCTCCGATTCCGCCGTCAACTTCATGATCGACGGGGTCGGGCCGGGTG
>NZ_RCVK01000392.1:0-10296 GCF_003667485.1 Micromonospora sp. BL1 | reverse complement strand
GGCTCGTCACCGACGGGTTCGACGTTCTCGTCGTCGGGCGGCGGGGTGACGTGCTCGAAGCCGCCGCGCGGCGGATCGGTGCCGACAGCGGGCGGGACGGGGCAGTCACGGCCGTCGTTGCCGACCTGACCGATCCGGGGCAGGTCGGGGCGGTGATGGACGCCGTCGGGGAACGGGCCGTGTACGCCGTGGTCAACAACGCCGGCGGCTATCTCGGCGGGTCGACCGACTCGCTCGGCGGGGTGGCGGACTGGTGGCGGGCCAACCTGGACGCGAACGTGCTGACCGCCGTCCTGCTCACCGAGGCGCTCCTGCCCGCCCTGCGCCGTCCCGGCGGCCGGGTGGTCCTGCTCAGCTCGATCGCCGCGCAGCGCGGTGGCGCCGGGCCGTACTCGGCCGCGAAGGCCGCGTTGCACGGCTGGGCGTACGACCTGGCCGCCCAGCTCGGTCCGGAACAGATCACCGTGAACGTGGTCAGCCCCGGCTACGTCGCCGAGACCGAGTTCTTCGGCGACCGGATGACGCCGGAGGGGCACGCCAAGCGGGTCGCCGCCACGCTCGTCGGCCGGGCCGGTGTGCCGGACGACATCGCGGCCGCCGTGCGCTACCTGGTCGGCCCGTCCGCTGGGTACGTCACCGGGCAGGTGCTCGGCGTCAACGGCGGCTCCGTGCTCGGCCGCTGACACGCGGAAGGGCGGTGGCCCCCCGTGCGGCCACCGCCCCTCGCGCGTACGTCGTGGTCAGCCGTTGAGCATCTCGTACGCCGACGCCGGCGCCTTCTGCACCTGCGCGCCCGTCGGCGCGGTGAGCTTCGGCGCCTTGCCGAAGTCGTAGTACTTGGCGACCACCTTCATGGCCTTCTGCTTGCCCGCGGCCGGCAGCTCCAGGGTCAGCGAGGTGAGGTTCCCGTCCGGCCCGACCACAGCGGTGAACGGCACCTTCTTCGCCGCGTCACCGAGCGCGGCCACGTCCACTGTGGTGAAGCTCTCGCGGATGTCGGCGTTCGCGGTCAGGTCGGCGAACCCGGCGTACGTGCCGTCGCCCCGGTCCTCGACCGTCTCCGCGGTCCGGATGACGGCGGCCATGTTGGCCGGATCGGCGTTCTGGTAGACCGGCACGTCGGAGGCGTCGTCGAGCTTGGTGCGGTCCAGGAGCATCCAACGCTTGGGCAGCTTCATCATGTCCTGCAGGCCGGCCATGCCGGTGATCTTGACCCGCATCCAGATGTCCTCCTCGATCACGCGGAAGGTCATCCCCATGGTGAACTCCGGGTCCTTGCTCTTCTCCGACATGGACAGCTCGAGGCCGCGCGCCGCCGGGTCGACCACCCCGTCGAACTTGTCCGCGCCCTCGATCGTGGTGAACCGGAAGGCCGGGTCCTTCTCGTCCGGCACGGCGGCCAGCAGCGCGGCCTTCGGGTCGGCCGACGGGCTGGGCGCGGGCCCGGTGCCCTCGGTGGCGTCCCCGGTCCCGCACCCCGCGGACAGGACGGCGGTGGCCAGCACGGCCGTCGCGAGGGCCGCGGTCCGCCGGAGGCTCACGACGGATCCGAATCGCTGCGTCATGGTGTTCGACTCACTTTCCCAGGTGATTGTTGCCGGGTAAGTATCGGCAGCCGTCACGGCGGCCTCGCTGCCGATATGCTGCCGTCCGACTGCCGTCGGCCACGGTGGGCGAAGGCAGTCGGTACGGGGGCGGAAACTCGCATGTCAGAGGCGCTGCGCTTCGAACTCCTCGGCCCGCAGCGGGCCTGGTACGCCGGCCGACCACTCGATCTGGGCCCGGCCAAGCAGCGGGCCGTGCTGGCCGTGCTGCTGCTCGCCGTGGGCCGTCCCGTGCCGACCGGGCAGATCGTCGAGGCGGTCTGGCCGGACGAGGCGCCGGTGAACGGCCTCAACGTGGTGCAGAAGCACGTGGCCGGTCTGCGCCGGATGCTGGAACCCGACCGGTCACCGCGTACGCCCGCCCGGGTGCTCACCCTCACCGACGCCGGATACCTGCTGCGCGTGCCGCCGGAGGCGGTGGACGTGGCGCGCTTCGAGCGCGGTGTGCAGCGGGCGCGGGCGGCGCAGGCGGCCGGGCGTACGGCGGAGGCGCTGGCCGAGGTGAGCGCCGCGCTGGAGCTGTGGCAGGGGGAGCCGTTCACCGGGTTCGCCGGCGCGTACTTCGACACGGCCCGGCACCGGCTGGTGGAGCTGCGCGCGGTCGCGCTGGAGACGCGTACCGAACTGGAGCTGGCCGACGGCCGGCACGGCGAGCTGGTCGGCCGGCTGGTCGAGCTGGTCGCCGAGTTCCCGGTCCGGGAACGGCTGCGTCACCAGCTCATGCTGGCGCTGCACCGCAGTGGACGGCAGGCCGAGGCGCTGGCCGCCTACCGTGACTACGCGGGGCTGCTCCGCGACGAGTACGGCATCGAGCCGGGCGGGGCGCTCCAGGATCTGCACCGGCGGATCCTGCGCGCCGATCCGGACCTCCTGCCGCAGGCGCGTCCGGAACGGGCCGGGGCGGGCGGGAGGTGGGCGGGCGACCCGGAGCCGATTCCGGCCGCCGTCGAATCCCCTGCCGAAGCGCCGGCCCAGCCGCCGCCCACGAACCCGGCCGAGGCATCGGCCCGGCCGCTGCCCATGAATCCGGCGACTGCCCCGCCTCCGCCCACCGCCACGCCTCCGGTCTCGGCCCAGCTCACCGTTCCGGTCCAGTTCACCGTCTCGGCGCAGCCGGGCAGTCCGTTCCCGCTGCCGGCCGGTCCGGGTGAGCCGCCGGCGGGCCTGCCGCCCTGGGTGTCGCCCCCGGTCGCGCCGCTGATCGGCGCCGTGCCGCCGTCCAGGCGTCCGTCCGGTGTGCCCGGCTGGTTGAGCGTCGTCGCGACGGTGGGCGGCGCGCTCGTCGCCCTGTTCTCGTTCGGCATGCTCACCTGGCTGGTGGTGCTGCTCTACGGGGTCTGGCGCCGGGGCTGGGGGAGCGTCCTCGCCGCGGTCTACTACCTGACCGTGGCCGCGACGTTCGTGGTGGTCATCGGCAGCAGCGAGACCGAGGAGGTCAGCGCGCCCGAGGCCACCCTGATGGTGATCTGGCTGACCACCTGGGCGGCGGGCGTCCCGCACGTGGTGCTGCTCAACGGCCGGCTGCTCACCTGGCTGCGGGGCCTGTGGCGTGGGCGGCCGTACGCCGACCGCAACCGGCTGCGCCGGGAGTACGCCCGTTACCTGCTCTACCAGTACCCGTCGGCGCGGGACGACCTGCGCATCGGGCGACCCGATCTGCCCCGGGCGTACGACGACGGCGGACTGGTGGACGTCAACTCGGTGCCGGACCACGTGATCGCCGGGCTGCCCGGACTGACCCGGTCGCAGGCGCAGCACGTGGTGGTCGACCGGCGGATGCGCGGCCCGTACACGTCGATGGAGGAACTGGCCTCGCGGTGCCTGCTACCGGCGGCGGCGACGGACTCGCTGCGCGAGCTGTTGATCTTCCTGCCGCCCGCCCCGGCGCCCGGTCCGCCGGCGGCGTCGGCCGTCCCTGGTAGAAATGCCGGATGAGCCAGGATCGGACGGCCGTGCGGGAACGCGCCGAGGCGGTGCTGCGGCGGCTTGCGGGTGACCACGCCCGGCTGCGCGAGGACCAGTGGCGGGCCATCGAGGCGCTCGTGGTCGACCGGCGGCGGGTGCTCTGCGTGCAGCGCACCGGCTGGGGCAAGTCGGCCGTCTACTTCGTGGCCACCGCGCTGCTGCGCGAGGGAAACCAGCACGGGCCGACGGTGATCGTCTCGCCGCTGCTGGCGCTGATGCGCAACCAGGTCGAGTCCGCCGCCCGCGCCGGCATCCGGGCGCGCACGATCAACTCGGCGAACCTGGACGAGTGGGACGAGATCACCGCCGAGATCCACGCCGGTGCGGTCGACGTGCTGCTGATCAGCCCGGAGCGCCTGAACAACCCCGACTTCCGCGACGGGGTGCTGCCGAAGCTCGCCGCCACCACCGGGCTGCTCGTGGTGGACGAGGCGCACTGCGTCTCCGACTGGGGGCACGACTTCCGCCCCGACTACCGGCGGCTGCGCACGTTCCTGGCCAACCTGCCCGAGCGCACGCCGGTGCTGGCGACCACCGCCACCGCCAACGCCCGGGTCACCCAGGACGTGGCGGAGCAGCTCGGTGACGCGCTGGTGCTGCGCGGCACGCTGGACCGCGAGTCGCTGCGCCTCGGCGTACTCGATCTGCCGAGCCCGGCCCACCGCCTGGCCTGGCTGGCCGACCACCTGGACCGGCTCCCCGGCTCGGGGATCGTCTACACGCTCACCGTCGCGGCGGCCACCGAGACGGCCGACTTCCTGCGCGGCCGGGGCTGGTCGGTCGCCTCCTACACCGGGCAGGCCGAGGACGCCGACCGGCGGGCCGCCGAGCAGGACCTGCTGGACAACAAGATCAAGGCCCTGGTCGCCACCAGCGCCCTCGGCATGGGCTTCGACAAGCCCGACCTCGGCTTCGTCGTGCACCTGGGCGCGCCGCCCTCGCCGATCGCCTACTACCAGCAGGTCGGCCGCGCGGGCCGGGCCGTCGAGCACGCCGAGGTGCTGCTGCTGCCCGGCGTCGAGGACGCGGCCATCTGGCGGTACTTCGCCTCGCTCGCCTTCCCGCCCGAGGAGCAGGTCCGCGCCGTGCTCGCCGCGCTGGACACCGAACGGCCGATCTCCACCCAGGCCCTGGAGCCGGTGGTCGACCTGCGCCGCGCCCGGCTGGAGCTGATGCTCAAGGTGCTGGACGTGGACGGCGCGGTCCGCCGGGTGCGCGGCGGCTGGCTCGCCACCGGCGAGCCCTGGGTCTACGACGAGGCCCGGTTGCGGCGCGTCGCCGACGCGCGCGCCGCCGAGCAGCGGGCCATGCGGGAGTACGCCTCGACGTCCGCCTGCCGGATGCGCTACCTGCGGGAAGGGCTGGACGACAGCGGGGCGGCCGACTGCGGCCGGTGCGACAACTGCGCCGGCCCGCTGTTCGACGCCGGCGTCTCCGAGCAGGCGCTGACCGCCGCGCAGACGTTCCTCGGGCGCCCCGGCGTGCCGATCCCGCCCAAGAAGCTCTGGCCCACCGGGTTGGAGGCGGTGGGCGTACCCCTGAAGGGCCGCATCCCCCCGGCGGAGCAGACGCTGCCCGGCCGGGCAGCGTCTGCTCCGCCGGGGGGATGCGGCCCTTCAGGGGTACGCCCACCGCCTCCAACCCGGTGGGCCAGAGCTTCTTGGGCGGGATCGGCACGCCGGGGCGCCCGAGGAACGTCTGCGCGGCGGTCAGCGCCTGCTCGGAGACGCCGGCGTCGAACAGCGGGCCGGCGCAGTTGTCGCACCGGCCGCAGTCGGCCGCCCCGCTGTCGTCCAGCCCTTCCCGCAGGTAGCGCATCCGGCAGGCGGACGTCGAGGCGTACTCCCGCATGGCCCGCTGCTCGGCGGCGCGCGCGTCGGCGACGCGCCGCAACCGGGCCTCGTCGTAGACCCAGGGCTCGCCGGTGGCGAGCCAGCCGCCGCGCACCCGGCGGACCGCGCCGTCCACGTCCAGCACCTTGAGCATCAGCTCCAGCCGGGCGCGGCGCAGGTCGACCACCGGCTCCAGGGCCTGGGTGGAGATCGGCCGTTCGGTGTCCAGCGCGGCGAGCACGGCGCGGACCTGCTCCTCGGGCGGGAAGGCGAGCGAGGCGAAGTACCGCCAGATGGCCGCGTCCTCGACGCCGGGCAGCAGCAGCACCTCGGCGTGCTCGACGGCCCGGCCCGCGCGGCCGACCTGCTGGTAGTAGGCGATCGGCGAGGGCGGCGCGCCCAGGTGCACGACGAAGCCGAGGTCGGGCTTGTCGAAGCCCATGCCGAGGGCGCTGGTGGCGACCAGGGCCTTGATCTTGTTGTCCAGCAGGTCCTGCTCGGCGGCCCGCCGGTCGGCGTCCTCGGCCTGCCCGGTGTAGGAGGCGACCGACCAGCCCCGGCCGCGCAGGAAGTCGGCCGTCTCGGTGGCCGCCGCGACGGTGAGCGTGTAGACGATCCCCGAGCCGGGGAGCCGGTCCAGGTGGTCGGCCAGCCAGGCCAGGCGGTGGGCCGGGCTCGGCAGATCGAGTACGCCGAGGCGCAGCGACTCGCGGTCCAGCGTGCCGCGCAGCACCAGCGCGTCACCGAGCTGCTCCGCCACGTCCTGGGTGACCCGGGCGTTGGCGGTGGCGGTGGTCGCCAGCACCGGCGTGCGCTCGGGCAGGTTGGCCAGGAACGTGCGCAGCCGCCGGTAGTCGGGGCGGAAGTCGTGCCCCCAGTCGGAGACGCAGTGCGCCTCGTCCACCACGAGCAGCCCGGTGGTGGCGGCGAGCTTCGGCAGCACCCCGTCGCGGAAGTCGGGGTTGTTCAGGCGCTCCGGGCTGATCAGCAGCACGTCGACCGCACCGGCGTGGATCTCGGCGGTGATCTCGTCCCACTCGTCCAGGTTCGCCGAGTTGATCGTGCGCGCCCGGATGCCGGCGCGGGCGGCGGACTCGACCTGGTTGCGCATCAGCGCCAGCAGCGGCGAGACGATCACCGTCGGCCCGTGCTGGTTTCCCTCGCGCAGCAGCGCGGTGGCCACGAAGTAGACGGCCGACTTGCCCCAGCCGGTGCGCTGCACGCAGAGCACCCGCCGCCGGTCGACCACGAGCGCCTCGATGGCCCGCCACTGGTCCTCGCGCAGCCGGGCGTGGTCACCCGCAAGCCGCCGCAGCACCGCCTCGGCGCGTTCCCGCACGGCCGTCCGATCCTGGCTCATCCGGCATTTCTACCAGGGACGGCCGACGCCGCCGGCGGACCGGGCGCCGGGGCGGGCGGCAGGAAGATCAACAGCTCGCGCAGCGAGTCCGTCGCCGCCGCCGGTAGCAGGCACCGCGAGGCCAGTTCCTCCATCGACGTGTACGGGCCGCGCATCCGCCGGTCGACCACCACGTGCTGCGCCTGCGACCGGGTCAGTCCGGGCAGCCCGGCGATCACGTGGTCCGGCACCGAGTTGACGTCCACCAGTCCGCCGTCGTCGTACGCCCGGGGCAGATCGGGTCGCCCGATGCGCAGGTCGTCCCGCGCCGACGGGTACTGGTAGAGCAGGTAACGGGCGTACTCCCGGCGCAGCCGGTTGCGGTCGGCGTACGGCCGCCCACGCCACAGGCCCCGCAGCCAGGTGAGCAGCCGGCCGTTGAGCAGCACCACGTGCGGGACGCCCGCCGCCCAGGTGGTCAGCCAGATCACCATCAGGGTGGCCTCGGGCGCGCTGACCTCCTCGGTCTCGCTGCTGCCGATGACCACCACGAACGTCGCGGCCACGGTCAGGTAGTAGACCGCGGCGAGGACGCTCCCCCAGCCCCGGCGCCAGACCCCGTAGAGCAGCACCACCAGCCAGGTGAGCATGCCGAACGAGAACAGGGCGACGAGCGCGCCGCCCACCGTCGCGACGACGCTCAACCAGCCGGGCACACCGGACGGACGCCTGGACGGCGGCACGGCGCCGATCAGCGGCGCGACCGGGGGCGACACCCAGGGCGGCAGGCCCGCCGGCGGCTCACCCGGACCGGCCGGCAGCGGGAACGGACTGCCCGGCTGCGCCGAGACGGTGAACTGGACCGGAACGGTGAGCTGGGCCGAGACCGGAGGCGTGGCGGTGGGCGGAGGCGGGGCAGTCGCCGGATTCATGGGCAGCGGCCGGGCCGATGCCTCGGCCGGGTTCGTGGGCGGCGGCTGGGCCGGCGCTTCGGCAGGGGATTCGACGGCGGCCGGAATCGGCTCCGGGTCGCCCGCCCACCTCCCGCCCGCCCCGGCCCGTTCCGGACGCGCCTGCGGCAGGAGGTCCGGATCGGCGCGCAGGATCCGCCGGTGCAGATCCTGGAGCGCCCCGCCCGGCTCGATGCCGTACTCGTCGCGGAGCAGCCCCGCGTAGTCACGGTAGGCGGCCAGCGCCTCGGCCTGCCGTCCACTGCGGTGCAGCGCCAGCATGAGCTGGTGACGCAGCCGTTCCCGGACCGGGAACTCGGCGACCAGCTCGACCAGCCGGCCGACCAGCTCGCCGTGCCGGCCGTCGGCCAGCTCCAGTTCGGTACGCGTCTCCAGCGCGACCGCGCGCAGCTCCACCAGCCGGTGCCGGGCCGTGTCGAAGTACGCGCCGGCGAACCCGGTGAACGGCTCCCCCTGCCACAGCTCCAGCGCGGCGCTCACCTCGGCCAGCGCCTCCGCCGTACGCCCGGCCGCCTGCGCCGCCCGCGCCCGCTGCACACCGCGCTCGAAGCGCGCCACGTCCACCGCCTCCGGCGGCACGCGCAGCAGGTATCCGGCGTCGGTGAGGGTGAGCACCCGGGCGGGCGTACGCGGTGACCGGTCGGGTTCCAGCATCCGGCGCAGACCGGCCACGTGCTTCTGCACCACGTTGAGGCCGTTCACCGGCGCCTCGTCCGGCCAGACCGCCTCGACGATCTGCCCGGTCGGCACGGGACGGCCCACGGCGAGCAGCAGCACGGCCAGCACGGCCCGCTGCTTGGCCGGGCCCAGATCGAGTGGTCGGCCGGCGTACCAGGCCCGCTGCGGGCCGAGGAGTTCGAAGCGCAGCGCCTCTGACATGCGAGTTTCCGCCCCCGTACCGACTGCCTTCGCCCACCGTGGCCGACGGCAGTCGGACGGCAGCATATCGGCAGCGAGGCCGCCGTGACGGCTGCCGATACTTACCCGGCAACAATCACCTGGGAAAGTGAGTCGAACACCATGACGCAGCGATTCGGATCCGTCGTGAGCCTCCGGCGGACCGCGGCCCTCGCGACGGCCGTGCTGGCCACCGCCGTCCTGTCCGCGGGGTGCGGGACCGGGGACGCCACCGAGGGCACCGGGCCCGCGCCCAGCCCGTCGGCCGACCCGAAGGCCGCGCTGCTGGCCGCCGTGCCGGACGAGAAGGACCCGGCCTTCCGGTTCACCACGATCGAGGGCGCGGACAAGTTCGACGGGGTGGTCGACCCGGCGGCGCGCGGCCTCGAGCTGTCCATGTCGGAGAAGAGCAAGGACCCGGAGTTCACCATGGGGATGACCTTCCGCGTGATCGAGGAGGACATCTGGATGCGGGTCAAGATCACCGGCATGGCCGGCCTGCAGGACATGATGAAGCTGCCCAAGCGTTGGATGCTCCTGGACCGCACCAAGCTCGACGACGCCTCCGACGTGCCGGTCTACCAGAACGCCGATCCGGCCAACATGGCCGCCGTCATCCGGACCGCGGAGACGGTCGAGGACCGGGGCGACGGCACGTACGCCGGGTTCGCCGACCTGACCGCGAACGCCGACATCCGCGAGAGCTTCACCACAGTGGACGTGGCCGCGCTCGGTGACGCGGCGAAGAAGGTGCCGTTCACCGCTGTGGTCGGGCCGGACGGGAACCTCACCTCGCTGACCCTGGAGCTGCCGGCCGCGGGCAAGCAGAAGGCCATGAAGGTGGTCGCCAAGTACTACGACTTCGGCAAGGCGCCGAAGCTCACCGCGCCGACGGGCGCGCAGGTGCAGAAGGCGCCGGCGTCGGCGTACGAGATGCTCAACGGCTGACCACGACGTACGCGCGAGGGGCGGTGGCCGCACGGGGGGCCACCGCCCTTCCGCGTGTCAGCGGCCGAGCACGGAGCCGCCGTTGACGCCGAGCACCTGCCCGGTGACGTACCCAGCGGACGGGCCGACCAGGTAGCGCACGGCGGCCGCGATGTCGTCCGGCACACCGGCCCGGCCGACGAGCGTGGCGGCGACCCGCTTGGCGTGCCCCTCCGGCGTCATCCGGTCGCCGAAGAACTCGGTCTCGGCGACGTAGCCGGGGCTGACCACGTTCACGGTGATCTGTTCCGGACCGAGCTGGGCGGCCAGGTCGTACGCCCAGCCGTGCAACGCGGCCTTCGCGGCCGAGTACGGCCCGGCGCCACCGCGCTGCGCGGCGATCGAGCTGAGCAGGACCACCCGGCCGCCGGGACGGCGCAGGGCGGGCAGGAGCGCCTCGGTGAGCAGGACGGCGGTCAGCACGTTCGCGTCCAGGTTGGCCCGCCACCAGTCCGCCACCCCGCCGAGCGAGTCGGTCGACCCGCCGAGATAGCCGCCGGCGTTGTTGACCACGGCGTACACGGCCCGTTCCCCGACGGCGTCCATCACCGCCCCGACCTGCCCCGGATCGGTCAGGTCGGCAACGACGGCCGTGACTGCCCCGTCCCGCCCGCTGTCGGCACCGATCCGCCGCGCGGCGGCTTCGAGCACGTCACCCCGCCGCCCGACGACGAGAACGTCGAACCCGTCGGTGACGAGCC
>NZ_RCVK01000339.1:0-10388 GCF_003667485.1 Micromonospora sp. BL1 | reverse complement strand
ATCCGGAGTGCCGTCCGGCCCGGACGCCGCACCGGGCGGCGGTCCGGGCGGCGGTCCGGGCGCCGTGCCGGACGTGGCGGCTGATGGTCGGAGTGTGCGGGCCGGGGAGGTCTCGTGCTGATCGCCGTGATCCTCGCGCTGGCCGCCGGCACCTACGGCTTCCGCGTCGCCGGGGTGCTGCTGCGGGACCGGCTCGACCTGCCCGAGTGGGCCCGTCACCTGCTGCCGGTCGGCGCCGCCACGTTGCTGGCCGCGCTCGCCGCCACCGCGGCGCTCACCGAGGCCGGGGGCTTCGCCGGATACGCCCGGCCCGCCGGTGTGCTCGTCGGCCTGCTGCTGGCCTGGCGCCGGGCGCCATTCGTGCTGGTCGTGGTCGCGGCCGCGGCCACAACCGCGGTGCTGCGCCTGCTCGGCGTGGCCTGAGCGCGGCATCGGCGCGGCCCGCAGGGGCGTCGCGCGGGCGGCCCGGGCCGCTCCCGGCAAGACATCGGCCCCTCACTGCCGGGGCGGGAGGGGCCGATCGGTCCGGGTCGCCCCGGTCAGACCTTGTCGCCGATGTTCACCCGGGGCGCGGGCGCGCGCATCCGGCGGAACGTGATCGACCGCATGATCGCGTAGAAGTAGAGCGAGCCGAGCTTCTCGGTGCTCTTCGGGAAACGCTCGCGGACCAGCCGCTTGATCTTCCGGGAGATCAGCACCGAGTCGATCAGCACGCCGAGCGCCAGCGCGCCCCACAGCACGTTCGACAGCAGCCGCACGATCGGCGGCATGGCCTGGTTGGAGCCGAACAGCACGATCAGCGCGCCGCCGAAGAACCAGGTGCCGATCGTCCGCCGGGAGTCGACCACGTTGCGGGCCAGCAGCCGCTCCGGGCCCCGGTCACGCGGGCCGCCCTCGCGGCGGAACTCGGCGGCGGCCTCGGCGCGGGCGGCGCGGCGCTGCGCGCGGGCCTCCTCCTTGGTCAGCGGCTTGGCCGGCGCGGTCGGCCGGCGGCCGGCGACCGGGCGCTTCGGCGTGAGCTGCCCGAGTTCCTTCTTGCTGGGCGTGTAGCCCCGGGGGCGGGCGGCGGCGGACTCCTCGTCGGTCGTCACAGTGGTGACGGACTCCTCGACGAGGTCGGCGGACTTGCGGCGAAACAGCGACGGCACGCGGCAAGGGTAGCCAACCGGCCGCGCCCGGTGCACATCACGGGTGCACCGGGCGCGGCCGGACGAGTGAGCGGGACGGTCAGGGACGCTCGACGTGCGCGCCGAGGTCGGCCAGCTTGGCCTCGAAGTCCTCGTAGCCACGGTTGATCAGGTCCACGCCGTACACCCGGGAGGTGCCCTCGGCGGCGAGCGCCGCGATCAGGTGGCTGAACCCGGCCCGCAGGTCCGGGATGACCAGGTCGGCCGCGTGCAGCTTGCTCGGCCCGGCGATCACCGCCGAGTGCTTGAAGTTGCGCCGGCCGAAGCGGCACGGGGTGCCGCCGAGGCAGTCCCGGTAGACCTGGATGTTGGCGCCCATCGTGTTCAGCGCCTCGGTGTAGCCGAGCCGCTGCTCGTAGACCGTCTCATGGACGATCGACAGGCCCCGGGCCTGGGTGAGCGCGACCACCAGCGGCTGCTGCCAGTCGGTCATGAAACCGGGGTGCACGTCGGTCTCCAGCGCCACCGCGTTCAGCTCGCCGCCCGGGTGCCAGAACCGGATGCCGCCCTCCTGGCCCGGGCTGCCGCCGCGCGGCGGGCGCAGGTCGGTGACCTCGTACTCGCCGCCGACCGACCGGAAGATGTTCAGGAAGGTCATCATGTCGGCCTGCTGGGCGCCCAGCACCTCGACGTGACCACGGGTCGCCAGCGCCGCCGCCGCCCAGCTGGCCGCCTCGATCCGGTCCGGGATCGGCCGGTGCGTGTAGCCGTGCAGCTTCTTGACGCCCTGGATCTCGATCACCCGGTCGGTGTGCACCTTGATGATCGCGCCCATCTTCTGCAGCACGCAGATGAGGTCGATGATCTCCGGCTCGACCGCCGCGTTGCGCAGCTCGGTGACGCCCTCGGCCATCACCGCGGTGAGCAGCACCTGCTCGGTGGCGCCCACGCTCGGGTACGGCAGCGCGAACTTCGTGCCGTGCAGCCCGTTGGGCGCGGACAGGTGCAGCCCTTCCGGGGTCTTCTCGACCGTGGCGCCGAACTCGCGCAGCGCCTGGAGGTGGAAGTCGATCGGGCGCGGGCCGATGTGGCAGCCGCCCAGGTCGGGGATGAAGGCGTGGCCGAGCCGGTGCAGCAGCGGGCCGCAGAACAGGATCGGGATCCGGCTGGACCCGGCGTGCACGTTGATCTGGTCGGTGCTGGCGCTTTCGACGTTGGTGGGGTCGAAGACGAGCTCGCCCTCCTCGTCGCCGTCGCTGACCTTGACGCCGTGCAGGCCGAGCAGACCGCGGACCACCTCGACGTCACGGATACGCGGCACGTCGAACAGCCGGCTGGGTGTGTCGCCCAGCAGGGCGGCCACCATCGCCTTGGACACCAGGTTCTTCGCGCCGCGCACGCGGATCCGCCCTTCAAGCGGAGTGCCTCCGTGTACGACCAGGACGTCGTCGGTCAACGCAACCTCCAGCGCGTTGGGTGCTGCCGTGTCTAGTGATGGGTGCACGAAGTTCATCGCTACCCGGAACGCGGTCATGGGAAAACGGGCCGCGTGTGTCGTCGCCCCGGCAGCATAGCCCTCCGTGACGGGAATGGAATCGGTCACATCGCCAGCGAGGGCACGAACCGGGGTGTCCGGTGCGTTTCCGTGCCAGCAGGGTCACCGACGGTGATCAGGCTCCCGGAAGGGCGAGCATCTGGTCCAGCGCGGACCGGGCGTGTCGGGCGGTGTCCGGGTCGACGGTGATCTGGTTGACCACACGCCCGGCGACCAGCTCCTCAAGCGCCCAGACCAGGTGCGGCAGGTCGATCCGGTTCATCGTGGAGCAGTAGCAGACCGCCCGGTCGAGGAACATGATCTGCTTGTCCGGGTGGGCCAGCGCGAGCCGGCGTACCAGGTTCAGCTCGGTGCCCACCGCCCACGCCGAGCCGGCCGGGGCCGCCTCGATCGTCTTGATGATGAACTCGGTCGAGCCGACCAGGTCGGCGGCGTTCACCACCTCGTGGCGGCACTCCGGGTGCACCAGCACGTTCACGCCCGGCACCCGCTCGCGTACGTCGTCGACGCTGTCGAGCGTGAAGCGGCCGTGCACCGAGCAGTGCCCCCGCCACAGGATCATCTTCGCGTCGCGCAGCTGCTCCGGGGTCAGCCCGCCGCTCGGCTTGTGCGGGTCGTAGAGCACGCAGTCGTCGAGCGAGAAGCCCATCTCCAGCACCGCGGTGTTGCGGCCGAGGTGCTGGTCGGGCAGGAACAGCACCTTGCGGCCCTGCTCGAAGGCCCAGTCCAGGGCCCGCTTGGCGTTCGACGAGGTGCAGACCACACCGCCGTTGCGGCCGACGAAGCCCTTGATGTCGGCCGAGGAGTTCATGTACGTCACCGGCACGGTCTCGGCCGCGATGCCCAGGTCGGTGAGCGTGTCCCACGCGGCCTCGACCTGCGACAGCACCGCCATGTCGGCCATCGAGCAGCCGGCGGCGAGGTCGGGCAGGATCACCTTCTGCGCGTCCGAGGTGAGGATGTCCGCGCTCTCGGCCATGAAGTGCACGCCGCAGAAGACGATGTACTCCGCGTCCGGGCGGGCCGCCGCCTCCCGGGCCAGCTTGAACGAGTCGCCCGTCACGTCGGCGAACTGGATCACCTCGTCGCGCTGGTAGTGGTGGCCCAGGACGAACACCTTCGTGCCGAGCGCGGCCTTCGCGGCGGCGGCGCGGGCCACCAGGTCGGGGTCGCTCGGCGCGGGGAGATCACCCGGACACTCCACGCCACGCTCGGTGGCGGGGTCGCTGCCGCGGCCGAGGAGCAGCAGCGCCGTGGCGGTGTTGGACGGCTCAACCCAGGTCGAAGTCACGCCCCCATGGTCCCACAGCGCGACCACGGCGCAGCCGTCCCCGATGTGGCCTGCCACACTGCTGCGCATGCGCGTGCTGCTCTGTCCGGACAAGTTCGCCGGCACGCTGCCGGCCCCCGAGGTGGCCGCCGCGGTGGCCGACGGCTGGCGTGACGTCGCCCCCGGCGACGACCTGCTGGTCCGGCCCCTCGCCGACGGCGGGCCGGGATTCGTCGACGTGCTCGCCGGGGCGCTGGGCGGGCGCCGGGTGCCGGTGTCCACGGTCGACCCGCTGGGCCGCCCGGCCGCCGGTGAGATCCTGCTCACCGACGACGGCACCGCGTACCTGGAGAGCGCGCAGGCGTGCGGGCTGCACCTGCTCACCGCTGCCGAACGCGACCCGAAGGCGACCACCTCGTACGGGCTGGGGCTGCTCGTGGCCGCCGCGGTCGAGGCGGGCGCGCGCACGGTGGTGGTGGGGCTGGGCGGCTCGGCCACCAACGACGGCGGCGCCGGGATGCTCGTCCCGCTGGGCGTCACGCCGCTGGACGGCGCCGGCCGGGCCCTGCCGTACGGCGGCGCGGCGCTCGCCGGGGTGGCCGCGCTCGACGGGGAGCCCCGGCTGCGCGGCGCGACGCTCGTCGCCGCCACCGACGTGGACAACCCGCTGCTCGGGCTGCACGGCGCGAGCAGCGTCTTCGGCCCGCAGAAGGGCGCCGACCGGGCCGACGTGCTGCTGCTGGACGCCGCGCTGACCCGTTGGGCGGAGGTGCTGACGGAGCTGCTGCCCGGCTGCCCGTCCGGGCTGGGCGCGCTGCCCGGCGGCGGCGCCGCGGGTGGGCTCGGCGCGGCGGTGCTGGCGCTCGGCGGCCGGTGCGAGTCCGGCATCGGGCTGGTCACCCGCGCGGTGAGGCTGGACGCCGCGCTCGACGCGGCCGACCTGGTGATTACCGGTGAGGGCTCGTTCGACCACCAGTCGCTGCGCGGCAAGGTGGTCGCCGGCGTGGCCGGGGCGGCCCGGGACCGGGGCGTGCCCTGCGTGGTGCTGGCGGGACGGGTGAGCACCGGGCGGCGGGAGGCGGCGGCGGCCGGTGTCACCGAGGCGCACAGCCTGGTCGAGCACTTCGGCGGCGAGGAGCACGGGGGAGTGGACGCGGCGATGACCCGTCCGGCCGAGGGGCTGCGCGCGCTCGGCGCCCGCCTGGCGCGGCAGTGGAGCCGCTGACCGGTTCCGCTGGTCACGCCGCCGGGTGGTGACGCCGGAGGCGGCGTACGATCGAAAGACGGACCACACCGGGAATCACTGGCGGACGTGCGGCGTTGGCCAGGACGTCCGGACCTCATACCGCGCAGGGAGACTTCCACGTGACCACGCCAGCGCAGACCGAGTCGACCGAGGCCAAGGCCCCCAGCACCGTCGTCCTCACCGACGTCGCGGCGCAGAAGGTCAAGGCCCTGATCGAGCAGGAGGGCCGCGACGACCTGCGGCTCCGGGTCGCCGTGCAGCCGGGTGGCTGCTCCGGCCTGCGGTACCAGCTGTTCTTCGACGAGCGCTCGCTCGACGGTGACGTCGTCACCGACTACGACGGTGTCGAGGTCGTCGTCGACCGGATGAGCGCCCCCTACCTGGCCGGCGCCACCATCGACTTCGCCGACCGGATCGACGCCCAGGGCTTCACCATCGACAACCCCAACGCGGGCAGCTCCTGCGCCTGCGGCGACTCCTTCAGCTGAGTCGACGGACCGACCGGAAGCGGCGGGTCGCCCCGAGTGGGGCGGCCCGCCGCTTCGTCGTACCCCCGGGGTGTGACGCCCGGATGTGCGCCGATCGACCGGTTGGCGACCGACCGCGGTCCGGCCGGTCCGGGGGCCGGTAGGCTGACCGCGCCGTGCTCCCGACCCCGAGGGTTGACATGAAGATCGCCGTGACCGGCTCGATCGCGACCGACCACCTGATGAGTTTCCCCGGCCGCTTCGCGGACCAGCTCATCGCCGACCAGCTCGACAAGGTCTCGCTGTCCTTCCTCGTCGACGAACTGGTGCTCCGGCGCGGCGGCACCGCGGCGAACATCGCCTTCGGCATGGCCCAGCTCGGGCTGCGCCCGGTGCTGCTCGGCGCGGTCGGCGCCGACTTCGCCGACTACCGCTCCTGGCTGGAGCGCCACGGCGTCGACTGCGACTCGGTGCACGTCAGCGAGGTCGCCCACACGGCACGCTTCGTCTGCACCACCGACACCGACATGTGCCAGATCGCCTCGTTCTACGCCGGGGCGATGAGCGAGGCCCGCAACATCGAGCTGGCCCCGGTGGCGCAGCGCCTCGGCGGGCTGGACCTGGTGCTGGTCAGCGCCAACGACCCGGCCGCGATGATCAGGCACTCCGGGGAGTGCCGGGACCGCGGCTACTCCTTCGTCGCCGACCCGTCGCAGCAGCTCGCCCGGATGGACGGCGAGGACGTGCTCGGTCTGGTCGACGGCGCCGACTACCTGATGACCAACGAGTACGAGAAGTCGCTGCTGCAGAGCAAGGCCGGCCTCACCGACGAGCAGCTGCTCGACCGGGTCAAGGTGCGGGTCACCACGCTGGGCAAGCAGGGCGTGGAGATCGTCGGCCGGGAGATCGGCACGATCCGGGTGCCGATCGCGCGGGAGATCCAGGCGGTCGACCCGACCGGCGTCGGCGACGGCTTCCGGGCCGGTTTCTTCGCCGCGCTCGACTGGGGCGTCGGCCTGGAGCGGGCGGCCCAGGTCGGCTGCCTGCTGGCCACGCTCGTGCTGGAGAACTTCGGCGGCCAGGAGTACGAGGTCCGCCGCGACCTGTTCGTGAAGCGACTCGCCGAGTCGTACGGTGACGCGGCCGCCGAGGACGTCCGGCCGCACCTGCTGTGACCGCCCCGGCCGGCGGGGTGGACCCGGAGGTCCGCCCCGGCTCCGGCGGTCCGGTGCTCGTCGCGTTCGCCGGGCTGCCGGGCGTGGGCAAGACCACGCTCGCCGCCCGCGTCGGCACCGCCCTGCGCGCCCCGGTCCTGCCGGTCGACCCGGTCGAGCGGGCCCTGCACCGCTACGGCCTCACCGGCGACGTACCCGGCATGGCCGCCTACGGCGCGGTCGCCGGGCTGGCCGAGGTGCAGCTCGGCCTCGGGCTCAGCGTGGTCGTCGACGCGGTGAACCCGGTCGCCAGCGCCCGGGGCCTCTGGCACGACGTGGCCGAACGGGCCGGCGTGCCGCTGCGGGTGATCGAGGTGCACTGCGGCGACGAGGCGGAGCACCGCCGCCGGGTCGAGGCCCGCCCGCCCGAGGAGCACGGCACCTGGGAGCAGACGCTGCGCCGCCGGGCCGAGTACGAGCCGCTGATCGGCCCGCGCCTGGTGGTCGACACCGCCGTGGCGGCCGACCCGCTGCCCGGCATCCTCGCCTACCTGCGCTAGCCGCTCACCCGGACGTCGTAGGCGGGCCCCGGGCGCTCGGCCAGGAACTCGTGGCCACGCATCCGGCACCAGGCCGGGATGTCCACCGCCGCGGCCGGGTCGTCGGCCAGCACCCGCACCACCGCACCGGCCGGCAGGCCGGGCACCAGCCGGGCGAGATTGATCACTGGTAGCGGGCAGCGCTGCCCCCGGCAGTCCAGCACCTCGTCCGGCTCGCTCACAGGTCCGTCACCCCCGCCTCGGCCCGCAGGTCCGCCACGATCCCGGGCAGCTCGGCCAGGAACCGCTCCACGTCCGCCTCGGTGGTCTCCCGGTGCAGCGACACCCGCACGTTGCCGTGCGACAGCACCCCCATCGCCTCCAGCACGTGTGACGGACGCAACGTCGACGACGTGCACGACGAGCCGGAGGACACCGCGAACCCGCGCCGGTCCAGCGCGTGCAGCAGCGCCTCGCCGTCGACGTACAGGCAGGAGAACGTCACCAGGTGCGGCAACCGGTCCACCGGGTCGCCGACCACCTCCACGTCCGGCACCTCGGCCGCCACCCACGCCCGGATCCGGTCCACCAGCGGACCCAGCCGGGCCGCCTCCGCCGCCGCGTCGGCCGCCGCCGCGCGCAGGCTCGCCGCCGCCGCGACCACCGCCGGCAGGTTCACCACCCCGGGGCTACGCCCCGACTCCCGCTCGTCGGCCGGGTACGGCGACTCCCAGCGGGTGCCCTTGCGCACCACGAGCAGCCCGACGCCGGGCGGCCCGCCCCACTTGTGCGCGCTGGCGGTCAGCACCGACCAGCCCGACGGCAGCGGCGCCCGGCCGGCCAGCTGCGCCGCGTCCACGTACAGCGGCACGCCCGCCTCGGCGCACAGCTCCGCCGCCGCGGGCACCGGCTGCACCGTGCCCACCTCGTGACTGGCCCCGATCAGCGCCGCGAGGGCCACGCCGGGCGCGGCCACCGCCGCCGCCCAGGCGTCCAGGTCCAGCCGGCCCAGCCGGTCCACGGGTACGGACACCGCCGCGCCGCCACCTGCGGTGTGTCGCTGCGCGGCGTGCAGCACCGCCGAGTGCTCGATCGCCGAGTGCACCAGCGTCGCCCCGGCCCGCCGCCGCCCGGCCAGGCCACCGAGCACGGCGGCGTGCGCTGCCGTCGTACCGCTGGGGGTGAAGGACAGCTCGTCGGCGCGGACGCCGAGCGTCTGCGCGGCGGCCTCCCGCGCGGCGTCGAGGAGCTGGCGGGCCCGGCGGGCCGGCGCGTACAGCCGGGCCGGGTCGGCCCAGCCGTCGTCCAGGGCGGCCAGCATCGCCTGCCGCGCGACCGGATGCAGCGGCGCCGCGCTGGCGGCGTCGAGGTAGACCGGGGAGACGCTCATGACGCTCCACGCTATCGCCCGGTTACGCCCAAGATCCCCCCGATGGGGGTGGACAGCGACCCCAAGACGGCCTGGCCGGTCATGGTCGAGTAATCTGCGACCGTCGGTGACGCCTTTGCCGTCGGTGTCAAGGAGAACAACCGCCGCGGCGCGCTAGGGAGGCAGGACCAGGTGGTCGCAAGGAGTTCGGAGGTACGGCGCTCGGCCGTACGGCACAGCGCTTCCCCGGGGGCCGGTGGACGCCGGCGGCGTGGTGCTGGTCGAATCGCCGGGCTCGGTCTCGGCGCGGCGGCGCTGCTGGTCTCGCTCACCGGCTGTGACGTCGGCAAGGCGTTCGGTGGGTTCGGCTGGCCGCAGGGCGGCATCACGCCCGAGTCGCACCGCATGTACGACCTGTGGATCGCGTCCTGCATCGCGGCGCTCGCCGTCGGTGTGTTCGTGTGGGGCCTGATCTTCTGGTGCGTGGTCCGCTACCGCAAGCGCGGCAACGAGCTGCCGGTGCAGACCCGCTACAACCTGCCGATGGAGTTCCTCTACACCATCGCGCCGATCCTCGTGGTCTCCGTGCTCTTCTACTACACGGCGGTCGTGCAGACCGACGTGGTGAAGGAGTCGAAGAACCCGGACGTCACCGTCGAGGTCGTGGCGTTCAAGTGGAACTGGCAGTTCAACTACCGCGACGGCCAGGGCCGCGACGCCAACACCGTCGCCTCCGTGCTCGGCACCAGCGAGGTCATCCCGGTGCTCGTGCTGCCCAGCGGCCGCTCGATCCGCTTCGAGGAGACCAGCCGCGACGTCATCCACTCGTTCTGGGTGCCGGAGCTGCTGTTCAAGCGGGACGTCATGCCGGGCAACGTGCGCAACACGTTCGAGGTCTCCAGCATCGACCAGGAGGGCGCGTTCGTCGGCCGCTGCGCCGAGCTGTGCGGCAGCTACCACGCCTTCATGAACTTCGAGCTGCGGGTCGTCTCGCCGGAGAAGTACGACCAGTTCCTGGCGGCCAAGAAGGCCGGCAAGTCGACCCAGGAGGCGCTCGGCGCGATCGGCGAGCCGGAGTACGCCACCGAGACCAAGCCGTTCGACACCCGGCGCGACGTGAACAACTTCAACCCGTCCGACGCGACGGCCGGCGCGGGAAGCTGAGGGGTCCGGCATGAAGACCGAGTGGAAGATCTTCCTGACCATCGCCACGTTCCTCCTCGGCGCGACGATCCTCTACGGCGCCTGGACGTACGCCGACAGCGACGGTCGCATCGAGTGGATCGGCACTGTGGCGCTGCTGCTGTCCTTCCTGCTCTGCGCGATGTGCGGCGGCTTCTTCTGGTTCGTCTCCCGCCGTATCGACCTGCGTCCCGAGGACCGGCCGGACGGCGAGATCGCCGACGGCGCCGGTGAGGTCGGCTTCTTCAGCCCGGGCAGCTACTGGCCGTTCGGTCTGGCGCTGGCCGCCGCGATCGCCGGTCTCGGCCTGGTGTTCTGGCAGTTCTGGCTGCTGGGGCTGGGCCTGGTGGCGGTCGTGTTCGCCACCTGCGGGCTGCTGTTCGAGTACTACTCGGGCACCCGCCGCACCGCCGAGCACTGACCCGAAGCACCCCGCAGGCCCGCCACCCCCTCCCGGGGGCCGTCGTTTATACACATCT
>NZ_RCVK01000391.1:0-10455 GCF_003667485.1 Micromonospora sp. BL1 | reverse complement strand
CACAGGGCTATGCGTCGGCAGCGTCAGAGGTGTATAAGAGACAGCGGTGCAGCAGTGCCGTCGTACCGCCGCCGAGCAGGACCACGGCGACGGCCGCGGCGCCGGCGGCCCGGCGGGCGCGGCGGACCCGACCGGCCCGGTCCCATCCCGTCTCGGCCGGCCGGGTCGGCCGGATCTCCTCGGCGGCCCGGGTCAGCAGCCGGGTCAGCTCGGGCTCGTTCACGGGCTCGCCTCCATCCCGGTCACCAGGTCGTCTCCGGACGTGCCGGGGGCGGGTACGACGTCGCGCAGCCGGCGCAGCGCGTCGTGGCACTGGCTCTTGACCGTGCCGACGGTGACGCCGAGCGCCTCGGCGGTGGCGACCTCGGTCAGGTCCTCGAAGTAGCGCAGCACCACGACGGCCCGCTGGCGTGGTGGCAGCCGGTCCAGCGCCGCGCGCACGGTGAGCCGCAGCGCGGCGTCGGCGTCGACGCCCGGCCGGTCCGGCGGGTACGCACTGAGCCACTCCCGTCGCCGGCGTCGCCACCAGGAGACGGCGTCGCGGTAGAGGATGGCGCGCACGTACGCGGCCGGGTCGCCGTCGCGCACCGACGACCAGCGCAGCGCCAGCTTGAGCAGCGCGTCCTGGAGCAGGTCCTCGGCCTGGTGGCGGTTCCCGCAGATCAGGTACGCGGCGCGCAGCAGCCGGTGCTGGTGCGCCTCGACGAAGGCGAGGTAGTCCGCCCGCCCGTCGTCCGCGTCGCGCCCCATCCGGCTCCTCCCTCCGTCACCCGCCAGACGCGCGGGACGGGGGCAAAGGTTGGGTCAGGTAGCGCTGAATCGTCGGGCCGACCCAGGTGGCCAGTTCCTCCGGGTCGAGGTCCACCACCGGTGGCAGCCGGACCACGTACCGGGTGAGCGCGAGGCCGAGGATCTGGCTGGCCACCAGTCCGGCCCGGCGGGCGGCGGTGGCCGGGTCGGCAACGCAACTGGCCACCGCGGTGGCGAGCTGGCCGGCGAAGACGCCGCGCATCCGTTCGGCCGCGCCGGGGTTGGTGGCGGCGGCCCGGAGCAGGGCGACGAGTGTCCCGTCCGCCTCCCAGCGGCGCACGAAGTGCCGGGTCAGTGTCTCGCCGAGCCGGTCCGGCGGCACCTCGGCCAGGTCGGGCAGGCGCAGGTCGAACTCGGCCGCCGCGGCGAAGAGTCCCTCCTTGCTGCCGTAGTAGCGCATCACCATCGAGGGGTCGATGCGGGCGTCGGCGGCGATGGCCCGGATGGTGGCCCGGTCGTAGCCGTCGGTGGCGAAGCGTTCGCGGGCGGCGCGCAGGATGGCCGCCCGGGTGGCGTCCGAGCGGCGGGCGCGGGTGGCGGGTTCGGTCACGTCCACGACTGTATGCCAACACGTGTTGACATCGGCTCTACAGTGAAGCCAACAAGCGTTGGCAAACAGTTGTTGACCCGAGCCCGGAGGTGGAACGATGCTGCCCGAACGCACTGACGTCCTCGTGGTGGGAGCCGGGCCGACCGGCCTGGCCGTGGCGGTGACGCTGGCCGGGCACGGCGTGACCGCGACAGTCGTCGACCGGCTCGCCGAACCGCCGGTCACCTCGCGCGCCGCGGTCGTGCACGCCGGCACCCTGGAGGTGCTGGACCGGATCGGGATCGCCGCGCCGCTCGCCGCCCGAGGGCTGCGCTCGGCTCGGTTCAGCGTCCGCGACCGGGACCGGGTGCTGGTCACCGTCCCCTTCGACCGGTTGCCGTCGCGCTACCCGTACGCGCTGCTGATCTCGCAGGCCGAGACCGAGGCGGTGCTCACCGACCGGCTCACCGCGCTCGGCGGGCGCGTGCTGCGGCCGTACGAGATGACCGGGCTGGACCTCGACGGCGACGGCGCCGTCGCGCGCTTCGGCGGCGGCCGCGCGGTCCGGGCGCGCTGGGTCGTCGGTGCGGACGGGATGCACAGCCGGGTCCGCGAACTCGCCGGCATCGGCTTCGGCGGCCCGGCCGACCCCGGGGAGTCGTTCCTGCTCGCCGACGTCCACGTGGACAGCACGCTGCCGCGCGACCAGGTGAGCCTCTTCCTGTCCCGGCAGGGCCCACTGGTCTGGGCGCCGCTGCCCGACGGCACGGTCCGGCTGGTCGCCACGGTGGACGACGCGCCGCGCGACCCGCAGGCGCACCACTTCCAGGCGCTGCTCGACGAGCGCGGTCCGGCGCGCCGGCCGGACCGGGTCACCGGCATGGCGTGGTCGTCCCGGTTCCGGATCCACCACCGGATCGCGAGCACGTACCGCTCCGGCCCGGTGCTGCTCGCCGGGGACGCGGCGCACGTGCACAGCCCCGCCGGTGGGCAGGGGATGAACCTCGGCCTGCGGGACGCGGTCGCCCTCGGCGACGCGCTCGCCGCCGGGCCGCAGGCCCTCGACGGGTACGCCGCCGACCGCCGCCCCCTCGCCGAGGAGGTGCTGGGTTTCGCCGCCGGCCTGACCCGGCTCGCCGCCGCCCCGCCGCCACTCCGCCCGCTACGCAACCTGCTGCTCCGCCTCGTCTCCACTGTGCCCCCGGCCCGGCACCGCATCGCCACTCGCCTCGCCGGCTTCGAACCCTCACCCCGTTGATCTTGCATTTGCGGCCCCTGTCTGGTCCTTTTTGTGCGTGTTCACCTGGGCGGAAACTGCAAGATCGGTGAGGAGGTGGGCGGGAGGGGAGGGATGAAACGGGACGGACACTGTCGGCGCTGACCGGTACGGTGAGCGCCGAAAATCCGAACCGGGAGCGCGATTGGACCGCACCTTCCAGGTGGACCTCCGTGGCGTGGTCGACCTGCTCAGTCATCACCTCTACGGCAGTCCGCGGGTGTACGTGCGCGAGCTGCTCCAGAACGCCGTCGACGCGATCACCGCACGGCGGTCCGCCGAGCCGGAAGCCCCGGCGCGGGTCCGCATCGAGCCGCCGGAGCTGACCGGCGACGGGACGCTGCGCGTGCACGACACCGGCATCGGCCTGACCGAGGCGCAGGTGCACGAGCTGCTCGCCACCATCGGCCGCAGCTCCAAGCGCGACGAGCTGGGCTTCTCCCGGCACGAGTTCCTCGGCCAGTTCGGCATCGGCCTGCTCTCCTGCTTCCTGGTGGCGGACGAGATCCGGGTGGTCACCCGGCACGCCGACGAGCCCACAGTGCTCTGGACGGGCTGGTCCGACGGGCGGTACGCGGTGCGGCTCGCCGAGCCGGAGCAGGCCCGGGACGAGCCCGGCACCACAGTCACGCTGGTGCCCCGGCGCGACGCCGACCAGTGGCTCGGCGTACCCACCGTCACCGAGCTGGCCCGCCTCTACGGCGGCCTGCTGCCGGTCGACGTCCGGGTCGGTGACACGCCGACCACCTCCGGCCCGCCGCCGTGGCCGACCACACCCGGTGCGCCGGTGGACCGGGCCGCGCTCCAGCGGTACGCGCAGGAGTTGCTCGGGTTCGTCCCGTTCGACGTGGTGCCGCTGTCGGTGCCCGAGGCCGGCCTCACCGGTGTGGCGTTCATCCTGCCCGCCGCGGTGAACCCGGCCGCCCGGGCCGGGCACCGGGTCTACCTCAAGCGGATGCTGCTCAGCGAGCACGCCGACGGGCTGCTGCCCGAGTGGGCCTTCTTCGCCCACTGCGTGGTCGACGCCAGTGAGCTGCGCCCCACCGCCAGCCGCGAGGCGCTCTACGAGGACACGCTGCTCACCTCCGTCCGGGAGGCACTCGGCGACCAGATCCGCGGCTGGCTGGTCCGGCTCGCCAAGCACGACCCGCGCCGGCTCGGCGAGTTCCTCCAGGTGCACCACCTGGGGGTCAAGGCGCTCGCGATGCACGACGACGAGATGCTGCGGCTGGTCGACCAGTGGTGGCCGATGGACACCAACGTCGGCACGCTCACGCTCGCCGAGTTCCGGCAGCGGCACGACGTGCTCCGGTACGCCGCCAGCCTGGACGAGTTCCGCCAGCTCGCCGCCGTGGCCGCCGCGCAGGACCTGGCAGTGGTCAACGCCGGCTACACGTACGACACCGAGCTGATCGAGCGGCTGCCCACCGTGGACCGGTCGGTGCTGATCGAACGGCTGGAGCCGAGCGACCTCACCACCCGGTTCGAGATCCTCGACCCGGCGACCGAGCTGGCCCTGCGGCCGTTCCTCACCGCCGCGCAGCGGGCCCTGGAACGGCTCGGCTGCGAGGTCGTGATCCGGGCGTACGACCCGGTCTCGCTGCCGGCGCTCTACCTGGTGTCCCGGTCGGCCGCGTTCCACGACCAGCTCGCCGCCAGCAGGGACAAGGCCGACGAGCTGTGGGGCGGCGTGCTCGACGCGCTCGCCGCCTCCGCCCCGCCGGACCGCCCGCAACTGGTGCTCAACCACCGCAACCCGCTGGTCCGCCGGGTCACCACGCTCGCCGACCCGGAGCTGGTCGGGCTGGCCGTCGAGGCGCTCTACGGGCAGGCCCTGCTGCTCGGGCACCACCCGATCCGGGCGGCCGACGCCGCACTGCTGAACAGTTCCTTCCTCGGCCTGCTGGGCCGGGCCGTACCGGGAGAGACCCGTGACTGACGACGACCTCTGGCGGATGCACCACGAGATCGAATCCATGCCGTACGGCCCGGGGCAGATCGCCGCACTGGAACAGTTGCTGCGCCGCGCCGACGCGGGCGACGACCGGCACCTCGCCTTCGCCGCCCGGGTCACCGGCACCACCGCGTACGTCTACGGCGGCGAACCGGCGAAGTCCTTCGTCACGTTCTCCTGGTGCCTGGCCGAGTACGACAAGGATCCGCAGCCCTACCACCAGCGCTACACGCACCAGCTGCTCTGGTTCTTCAAGTACATGGTCAACGCCATGGTGAAGTTCCCGGAGCTGCCGCTGGACCGGACGTACGCGGTGCTCGACGACATGGAACGGCGCTACCGCGACTCCGGGCACTCGCTCCAGGCCGTCTACAAGCACCGCTACCTGGTGGCCGCGCACCTGGGCGACGACGAGGCGGCGGAGCAGTGGTACCGCAAGTGGATGACCACGCCCCGCGACGCGCTGTCGGACTGCGCCGGCTGCGACCCGACCACGCAGGTCGCGCACCTGGTGCGGCACGGCCGGCACGAGGAGGCGGTGGCGCTGGCCGAGCCGGTGCTCGCCGGGCGGCTGACCTGTAGCGAGCAGCCGCAGGGGATCCTCACCGCGCTGCTCACGCCCTACCGGGAGACCGGCCGGGGCGACGCCGCGCGGGACGCGCACCGGGAGGCGTACCGGCGGGTGCGCGGCAACCTGGCCGACCTGTGGGACATCGCCGACCACGTCGAGTTCTGCACCGTGACCGGCAACGAGGCCCGCGCGCTGGAGCTGGTCGAGCGGCACCTGGACTGGCTGGACCGGGCGCCCACCCCGGCTGCCGCGATGCACTTCGCGGCAGCCGCCTCGGCGGCGCTGCGTCAGGTGCCGGCCGAGCTGACGGTGCACCGCCGCGCCTCCGGCGAGCGGCCGGCCGCGGACGTGCCGGCGGGCGCGCTCGCCGACGAGCTGGCCGGTACGGCGACCGCGCTGGCCGAGCGCTTCGACGCGCGCAACGGCACCACGCACCAGTCCGGGTTGATCGCCCGCAAGTTGGCGGCCGGGCCGGTCGGTGAGCATCTGCCGCTGTCCGCGAGCCTGCGCCGCCCGGCGGTGCCCGCGCCGCGTACCGGCCCGGACGCTCCGGCGCCCTCCGCGCAGCCGGTGACCGTGCCGGCCGACGCCGGTGCCGACGAGCTGCTCGCGCTGGCCGAGGAGTGCTGGCGCACCAACCGCCGGGACGGGCTGGTCGCCGCGTTGCGCGCGTACGACGAGCGGTTCGGCGACGCGGACCTGCCCGCGACCACCCGGGCCTGGCGGCTGGAGCTGCGGGCCGGCGAGCTGTCCCAGGACGACGACGGCGTACCGGTGGCGATCGAGGTCAACCGGGAGGCGCTGGCCGCGTGGCGGGAGGTGCCGGACCCGCTGCGCGCCCAGGTGGTGGCCGGGCGGCTCGGTGTGCTGCTCAGCATGGCCGAGGAGAGCGCGGACGAGGGCCTGGCCCTGGCCCGGGAGTCGGCCGACTACCTGACCGAGCACGGCGGGCCGCGCGACCGGGCCGCCGGCTGGGACCGCCTCGCCCTGGCCCACGTGCACGGCGAGCGGTGGGCGGAGGCGCTCGACGCGCTCGACCGGGCCGAGGCGGAGGCGGACGCCGATCCGTGGCTGGCCGGGCGGGTCGCGCTGCACCGCACGCACGTGCTGGAGCAGTTGGAACGGGCCGAGGAGTTCCGGGACGCGGCGGCGCGGTCCCGCCGGCTGGCGGGCGAGCTGGGCGACGCCGAGATGCTCACCGGCGCCTGCCTGGCGTACGCCCGCGCCACCGACGACCCGGCCGACGCGGTGGCCGCCTGTGAGGAGGCGCTGTCGGTCGCACCGCCCGGTGCGCACCTGCCGCTGCGGGTGACCCGGGGCCGGGCGCTGATGGCCGCCGACCGGGCCGGCGAGGCGGTGGAGGATCTGGCCGAGGCGGTCACCCTCTGCGTCGAGCAGGGGCTGGAGGGCGACGCGCTGCTGCGCTGGGAGCTGGCCGAGGCGTACCGGGTGGCCGGGCGGCTGGCCGAGGCCGCCGAGGTGGCCGAGGAGGCGGTGCTCGGGCTCGACCGGGCCGGTGCGCAGGCCGAGGCGGACCGGTGCCGGCACCTGCTGTCGGGCATCTACGCGGGGCTCGGCGAGACGGATCTGGCGCTGGCGGTGCTCGACACGCTGGCCGAGAACCTGGACGGGCCGGACAATCTCCCCCACCGGGCGCAGGTGCTGGAGGAGTCCGGTGGCCTGCTCTACGACGCCGACCGCGACGCCCTCGCCGCGCAGCGGTTCGCGGCGGCGGCGACCGCCTGGCGGCTCGCCGGCTACCAGGTGGACGAGCTGCGGGCCCGGCGGCGGGAACTGCTCGCCCTGCACTGGTCCGGTGACCTGCCGGCCGCGGTGGCCGCGATCGAGCGGGTGGACGAGGCGGCGGCCGCGCTCCCGGTCGGCGCCGACGAGCCGCCGGTGGTCACGTACGAGCGGGCGATGGCCGCCGACGCGGTGGCCCGGGTGCTGATCGGCGAGGACCGGCTCACCGCCGCGCTGGACCGGGTCGACGGCGTGCCGGAGCGCCTGCGGTCGATCGAGGCGTTCGGCGAGGCCGCCCAGGTCGAGGTACTGACCGGCGAGCTGCTGCTGCGTGACGGCCGGCCGGAGCAGGCCGAAGGGCTGCTGCGCCCGGTCCTCGGCGGGCTGCCCACCGGTTCCCGCCCGGCAACGCAGGCCGCCTGGCTGCTGGCCCGCGCGCTCGACGAGCAGGGCCGGGAGGCCGATGCGGCGAAGGTCCGCGCCGACCACGGCATCGAGGAGGACTGACGCGACGGGCTGGGGCAACCGTTGGGTAACCGCGGCTGCCCCAGCTCGAACGCGAGGTCTAGGCTGGTCCGGTGGCGGTGGAACAGCAGGCACGGGGGGCGGCGGGTGCGGCCCGGCGCCGGTCCCGGCGGGACGAGATCCTGGAGATCGCGGTCGGCCTCTTCGCGGCGCGCGGCTACCACGGTGTGTCGATGGACGACATCGGCGCGGCGGCCGGGGTCACCGGTCCGGCGCTCTACCACCACTTCGCCGGCAAGGAGGCGATGCTCGTCGCCGCGCTGATCCCGGTGAGCGAGGGGTTGCTCGCGGGCGGGCGGGAACGTGCCGCCGGCCACCCGGGCGACCCGCGTGCGGCGCTGGAGTCGCTGATCGACTTCCACGTCGACTTCGCACTGGCCAACCCGGCGGTGATCGCGTTGCACCTGCACGAGCTGGACCGCCTCCCGGACGAGCCGCGCCGCCGGATCCGCCGGCTCCAGCGGATGTACGTCGAGGAATGGGTCACCGTGCTGACCGCGCTGCACCCCGGCCTGCCCGACGGCGAGGCCCGGGTGCTCGCCCACGCGGCGTTCGGCCTGATGAACTCGACCCCGTTCCTCGGCGGCGAGGTGGACCGCCGGCGCCGGGCCGAGCTGTTGCGCGGCGCCACCCTCGCGGCCCTGCTCGCGCCCACCGACCCGACCTGACACGCCGCGCTCACCTTAACGCGTGTTAAGAAGAGACCCCGGCTTTGCGTCGAGAAGGGGTCACGTCCGTGCAGAAGATGATCGAATCGTTGTTGGTCGCGAATCGGGGGGAGATCGCGCGGCGGATCATCCGTACCGGCAGGCGGCTCGGGATCCGGACGATCGCGGTGCACTCGGAGGCCGACGGCGGGCTGCCGTTCGTGACCGAGGCCGACGAGGCGGTCTGCGTCGGCCCGGCGAACCCGGCGCAGAGCTACCGGAACGCCGACGCGATCCTCGACGCCGCCCGTAGCACCGGCGCGCAGGCGATCCACCCCGGCTACGGCTTCCTGTCCGAGAACGCGGACTTCGCCCGTACCGTCGAAGGGGCCGGCCTGATCTGGGTCGGGCCCGGCGCCGACGCGATCACCGCGATGGGCGACAAGATCAACGCTCGGAACCTGATGGCGGCAGCCGGCGTGCCGGTCGCGCCCGGCACCACCGAGCCGGCGAGCGACCTGGACGCGGCGGTCGCGGCCGCCGCGGAGATCGGCTACCCGGTGATGGTCAAGGCCGCGGCGGGCGGCGGCGGCATGGGCATGGGCGTGGCCGCCGACGAGGCGGCGCTGCGCACCGAGTACGACAAGGTCCGCGCGTTCGCCGAGCGGATGTTCGGCGACGGGTCGGTGCTGATCGAGCGGTACTTCCCCCGGGTGCGCCACGTCGAGGTGCAGATCCTCGGCCTGGCCGACGGCCGGGTGGTGGCCCTCGGCGAGCGGGAGTGCTCGGTGCAGCGGCGCAACCAGAAGCTGGTCGAGGAGTCGCCGTCCCCGGCGGTCTCGCCCGAGCTGCGCGAGCGGTTCCTGGCCGCGGCGGTACGCGCGGGCGAGGCGGTGAACTACCGCAACGCAGGCACCGTCGAATGCTTGCTGGTCCCGCGTCAGCGGGATCTCAAGGGCGACAGCTCCGGCGCCGAGAAATTTTTCTTCCTGGAGATGAACACGCGGCTGCAGGTCGAGCACCCGGTCACCGAGTACGTCTACGGCGTCGACCTGGTCGAGGAGCAGTTGCGGGTGGCCGCCGGCCTGGCGCCGACGTTCGACCCGGACGCGCTCACCCCGCGCGGCCACGCGATCGAGCTGCGGATCAACGCCGAGGACCCGAAGCGCTTCCTGCCCGGTCCGGGCGCGATCACCACCTGGAACGAGCCGTCCGGCACCGGCGTGCGCGTCGACTCCGGCTACGTCGCCGGCAACACCGTCACGCCGTTCTACGACAGCCTGATGGCCAAGCTGATCCTCACCGGGGACACCCGCGAGGAGGCGGTCCAGCGGGCGCGGGCGGCTGTGGCCCAGTTCGAGATCGCCGGCCCGAAGTGCAACCTGCCGTTCTTCGCCGAGCTGCTGGAGAACGAGGAGTTCCTCTCCGGCGACTACGACACCGGCATCGTCTCCCGGATGCGCTGACGCCACCCGGTGTCATGCTCGACTCAAGTGAGGTGAACCTGATGGCGCAACTTCCGGAATCCGTGAGCATCCGTGAGGTCGGTCCCCGCGACGGCCTCCAGAACGAGGAGCCCATCCCCACCGACGCCAAGGTGCGGCTGCTCGACGCGCTGTCCCGCACCGGGGTACGCCGCATCGAGGCCGTCTCCTTCGTCCACCCGAAGGCGATCCCGCAGATGGCCGACGCCGACGAGGTGTGGCAGCGGGCGGAGAAGGTCGACGGGGTGCGCTACTCGGCCCTGGTGCCGAACACCCGTGGCGCGCAGCGGGCGCTGGCGGCCGGCTTCACCGAGATCGAGGTGGTGGTCTCGGCCAGCGACACGCACAACCGCCGCAACGTCAACCGCTCCACGGACGAGTCGCTCGACGACATCGCCGAGCTGATCGACCTGCTGCACGGCGCGGGCGCCACCGCCGAGGTGATCGTGGCGACCAGCTTCGGCTGCCCCTACGAGGGCGACGTGGACCCCCGCCGGGTCGCCGCGATCGTCGACCGCGTCGCCCGCGACGGCGCGGACCGGGTCGCCTTCGGCGACACCACGGGCATGGGTACGCCCCGGCGCGTCCGCGAACTGGTGACGGCGGTACGGGACCGCAACGCCCATCTGCCGGTGCTGCTGCACTTCCACAACACCCGGGGTACCGCCCTGGCGAACATGCTCACGGCGATGGAGTTGGGCGTCACCGAGTTCGACGCCAGCGTCGGCGGTCTCGGCGGCTGCCCGTACGCCCCGGGTGCCAGCGGCAACCTGGCCACCGAGGAGGCGGTGCACATGCTCCACGACATGGGCGTCGACACCGGCATCGACCTGGACGCCCTGATCGAGGCCGCCGAACTGGCCGAAACCCTGGTGGGCAAGAAGCTGCCCTCCGGAGTCCTCCGCGCCGGCCCCCG
>NZ_RCVK01000123.1:0-10683 GCF_003667485.1 Micromonospora sp. BL1 | reverse complement strand
ATTCGTCGGCAGCGTCAGAGGTGTATAAGAGACAGGGGGTGGGGAGGGCCTGGCCCGTTACCGAGGAATAGTCGGCGAAAGCCTTTGCGTGCCTTCGGTTCTTACGCCGATGGGCTTGAATCCGCCACGGCGTGTAACGGTTCGGTCAACCCCGCTTTCCAGGTCTTACGCCACCGCTCGCGGTGGGATAACGTCCCGCCCCAGACCGGCGACGACGGTCTTGGTTCGTCCACCCCGCAAGGGCCAATCAGCGGCGGGTGGTTCGGATCATGGACGGAGGAGGGTTCGGGCCTTGAGGCAGAAGCTCGCACGCGTGATCGGCGGGGTCGCCATGCTGGCGCTCGTCGCCGGTGGCACCGCTTGTTCCAGCGGCAGCGACGATGAGGGTTCCGGGGGCAGCGCCTGCGGGAGCAAGATCGCTTTCTTCGGCGCGCTGACCGGAAGCTCGGCCGCGCTGGGCATCAACGAGAAGAACGGCGTCAAGCTGGCCGTCGACAAGTACAACAAGGAGAACGCGGACTGCAAGGTCGAGCTCGCCGAGCTCGACTCGCAGGGCAGCCCGGACCAGGCGCCGGGTCTGGCCCAGAAGGCGATCGACGACACCAAGATCCTGGGTGTCGTGGGTCCGGCCTACTCGGGCGAGTCCGAGGCCGCCGGCCCGCTGTTCAACGAGGCCGGTCTGGTCACCATCACCCCCTCCGCGACCAACCCGACCCTGGCCACCAAGGGCTGGAAGACGTTCTTCCGTGCGGTCGGCAACGACCTGAGCCAGGGCCCCGCCGCCGGCGTCTACATGAAGAACGTGCTCAAGGCCGACCGGGTCTACGTCATCGACGACCAGTCCGCCTACGGCGCCGGCCTGGCCGACGAGGTCAAGAAGGTGCTCGGCCCCGCGGTCGTGGGCAGCGACAAGGTCCAGGGCGAGGGCAAGCAGACCGAGTTCTCCGGTGTGGTCACCAAGGTCAAGGCCGCCAACGTGAAGGCGGTCTTCTACGGCGGCTACTACCAGGAGGCCGGCCTGATCCGTAAGCAGCTCACCGCTGCCGGCGTCACCGCCCCGCTGGTCGCCGGTGACGGCGTGAACGACGGCGCCTACATCACCTCCGCCGGCCAGGCGGCTGCCGAGGGCACCATCCTCACCTGCCCCTGCCAGCCGTCCACCGAGGCGCGCGGCACCTTCGCGGCCGACTTCAAGGCGCTCAACGGCACCGACCCGGGCACCTACAGCGACACCGCGTTCGACGCGGCGAACATCCTGCTGGCCGGCATCAAGGCCGGTAAGACCACCCGTGCCGACCTGCTGGAGTTCGTCAAGGGCTACAACGGCGAGGGCGTGGCGTCGACCTACAAGTTCGTCGAGGGTGGCGAGCTGGACCCGGCGCAGGTCAAGGTCTGGGCGTTCAAGGTGCAGGGCGGCAAGGTCGTCCCGGACCAGGAGATCCCCAAGTCCTGATCGGTCGATCGCTGGGCTGGCGATTGAGTTGTGATCGCGGGTGCGGCCGGGAGCTGGCTCCCGGCCGCACCTTCTTTTTCTCTTGAGCGACGGAGTGTCCCTCCCTTGGACTTCGACGGCTTGTTCTCCAACTTCGGGGAACTCACCACGACCGGCTTGACGCAGGGCGCCATCTACGCCCTGGTCGCGCTCGGCTACACGCTTGTCTACGGCGTGCTCAGGCTTATCAACTTCGCCCACTCCGAGGTCTTCATCGCCGGCGCGTTCGCCGCGATCTGGACCTGGAACGGCTTCGGACTGGACCAGAACTCGCAGGTCAGCGGCGTCGGCTCGATCCTGTTCTACCTGCTGGTGGCGATGATCGTGGCGGCCATCGCCTCGGCGGGCACCGCGACGGTGATCGAACGGGTGGCGTACCGGCCGCTGCGGAAGCGCAACGCGCCGCCGCTGGCGTTCCTCATCACCGCGATCGGCGCCTCGATCGCGATCTCCGAGGCGTTCGGCGTCTACACGCGGCGTCTGCCGGAGGGTGCGCCCCGGCTGGTCAGCTCCGAGCCGCTGTTCCACATCGCCGGGGTGCCGATCGACGCGGTGCAGCTGCTCACGGTCGGCTCCGCGCTGGTGATGATGTTCGCGCTGGACCAGTTCATCAACCGCAGCCGTACCGGCCGCGGCATCCGTGCGGTCGCGCAGGACGCCAACACGGCGGCCCTGATGGGCGTCAACAAGGACCGCATCATCCTGATGGTCTTCATCGCCGGTGGCACCATGGCCGGTGTCGCGGGCCTGCTCTACGACGTGCGGATCCAGACGCTCACCTACAGCGTCGGCTTCCTGCTGGGTCTCAAGGCGTTCACCGCGGCGGTGCTCGGTGGTATCGGCAACCTGCGCGGCGCGCTGATCGGCGGCCTGCTGCTCGGCGTCGTGGAGAACTACGCCTCGGGTCTGTTCGGCAGTCAGTGGAAGGACTTCGCCGCGTTCGCGGTGCTCGTCGTGCTGCTGATGTTCCGGCCGACCGGTCTGCTCGGCGAATCACTGGGGAGGGCACGCGCATGACGACCACCATCGACCCGCCGGAGCGGCGGGAGACGGCGGCGGACAAGCTGCGGCAGGGCCGGCACGCGATCTCGGAGCGCTGGCGCCACGCACCGCGCTGGGTGCGCTGGGTGCTGCTCGCCGCGGTCATCGCGTTCTTCTACGCGCTGCCGAACAAGGAGTTCTACCAGTACCTCGGGCCGATCCCGACGCCCGGGGCGAACTTCACCCAGGTGCTGTTCACGGTCTCGATCTACGTGCTGCTGGCGGTCGGGCTCAACATCGTGGTCGGCTTCGCCGGCCTGCTCGACCTCGGCTACTTCGGCTTCTTCGCCGTCGGCGCGTACACGGTCGCGGTATTGACCTCGCCCAGCAGCAACCTCAAGACGCTGTGGCCGTGGCTGCTGGTGGTGCCGATCGCGATCGCCCTGACCATGGTCTCCGGCGTCATGCTGGGTACGCCGACGCTGCGCCTGCGTGGTGACTACCTGGCGCTGGTGACGCTCGGCTTCGCCGAGATGATCCGGATCGCGGCGGTCAGTTCCGAGTTCCTGCGGGGACAGCGGGGCTTCAGCGAGATCCCGCACCCGCCCGGCCAGTACGCCGACGGCCGGCCGTGGTTCGGCGTGCTCGACGCCCGCCCGTACTACTGGCTGGTGCTCACGCTGATCATCCTGGTGGTGATCGGGGTGCGGAACCTGACCCACAGCCGGGTCGGCCGGGCCTGGATCTCGATCCGCGAGGACGAGGACGCCGCCCAGCTCATGGGCGTGCCGACGTTCAAGTTCAAGCTGTGGGCGTTCGCCTCCGGCGCGGCCATCGCCGGCCTGGCCGGCGCGCTGTTCGCCGGTAAGCAGAACTTCGTCAACTCGCAGAACTTCGAGCTGCTCAACTCGATCATCATCCTGGCCGCTGTCATCTTCGGCGGCTCGGGCAACATCGTCGGCGCGATCGTCGGCGGTGGCCTGGTGGCGTACATGATCGAGCGGTTCCGTGGCATCGAGCTGTTCGGCGTGGAGCTGTACGAGTACCGGTTCCTCTTCTTCGGTCTGGTGCTCGTGGTGATGATGATCTTCCGGCCGCAGGGCCTGATCCCGAACCGGCGACGAGCGGCGGAGTTCAAGGACCGCCGCAAGGAGGTGATCGTCGGTGAGTGACACCGAGCAGAACCCGAAGGTTCCGGTCCAGGCGGCGGCCCCCGCCGTCGAGGCGGTCGACAAGCGGGAGCCGTTGCTGGAGGTCGACCACGTCACGCTGCGCTTCGGCGGCGTGGTGGCCCTCAACGACGTGGACTTCACCCTCTACAAGGGTGAGATCCTCGGTCTGATCGGCCCGAACGGCGCCGGCAAGACCACCTGCTTCAACGCGATGACCGGCATCTACCAGCCCACCGAGGGGCAGATCCGGTTCCTGGGCCAGAAGATCAGTGGCAAGAAGCGCCACCAGATCACCCGCATGGGCATGGCCCGTACGTTCCAGAACATCCGTCTCTTCCCGGAGATGACCGCGCTGGAGAACGTCCAGGTCGGCGCGGACGCGCACCACAAGACCAGCGTGATCTCCGCCCTGCTGCGCCTGCCGCGGCACTGGAAGGAGGAGCGCGAGGGCCGGGAGAAGGCCGAGCGCCTGCTGGAGTTCGTCGGCATCCGCAACCGGATGCACGAGTTCGCCCGCAACCTGTCCTACGGCGAGCAGCGGCGGTTGGAGATCGCCCGCGCGCTGGCCACCGATCCGAAACTGCTCTGCCTGGACGAGCCGGCCGCCGGCTTCAACCCGGCGGAGAAGGAGGAGCTGCTCCAGCTCATCCGGCAGATCCGGGACCAGGGCGTGACGGTGCTGCTGATCGAGCACGACATGCGCCTGGTGATGGGCGTGACCGACCGGATCGTGGTCCTGGAGTTCGGAAAGAAGATCGCCGAAGGGCTGCCCGCCGAGGTGCGGGACAACCCGAAGGTGGTCGCGGCGTACCTGGGGGTGCCGGACGATGCTGCTTGAGGTCGAGGACGTGAGCCTGCTCTACGGGCGGATCCAGGCGCTGCACGGCATCAGCCTGACCGTGGACGAGGGGGAGATCGTCGCGCTGATCGGCGCGAACGGCGCCGGCAAGTCCACCACCATGCGGGCGATCTCCGGCATCCGGCCGGTCGCCTCCGGCCGGATCAAGTTCGCCGGCGAGGACATCACCAAGCTCCGCGCCGACCTGCGGGTCCGGCGCGGGCTGTGCCAGGCACCCGAGGGACGGGGCATCTTCCCCGGCATGACGGTGCTGGAGAACCTCGACATGGGCGCGTACACCCGGCGCGACAAGGCCGGCATCGCGCAGGACCTGGCCCGGGTGCTGGACCTGTTCCCGCGGCTGGCCGAGCGGCGCAAGCAGGCCGGCGGCACGCTCTCCGGCGGCGAGCAGCAGATGCTCGCGGTCGGCCGGGCGCTGATGAGCCGGCCGAAGCTGCTGCTGCTCGACGAGCCGTCGATGGGTCTCGCGCCGATGCTGATCCAGCAGATCTTCACGATCATCACGGAGATCAACCAGCAGGGCACCACGATCCTGCTGGTGGAGCAGAACGCCCAGCAGGCGCTGGCGCGCGCCCACCGGGCGTACGTGCTGGAGACCGGCCGGATCGTCAAGAGCGGCACCGGCGCGGACCTGCTGCACGACCCCTCGGTCAAAGAGGCCTACCTCGGCGTGGCCTGACCGGCCGACCCCTCGCAATAAGGAGTACAGCCATGTTCCACCCCAACCCCGGACGGCGGGCGGCGCTCGGCGTCGCCGGTGCGGCCGTCCTGCTGCTCTCCCTCGCCGCGTGCGGCGAGGAGGAGAGCACCGACCAGCCCGGCGGCGGTCCCAGCGTCGCGTCGTCGGTCGACGCCGCGCTGGCCGCGAAGGTCCCGGACGCGATCAAGTCGGACGGCAAGATCGTGGTGGGCACCGACTCCACCTACGCCCCGGCGGAGTTCCTGGACACCGACGGCAAGACCGTGATCGGCTTCGACGTCGAGCTGTTCACCGCGGTGGCGGCCAAGCTGGGCCTCAAGGCGGAGTTCGTCTCGGCGCCGTTCGGCGACATCATCAACGGCGTCAACTCGGGCAAGTACGAGGCGGGCGTCTCGTCGTTCACCATCAACGACGAGCGCAAGGGCCAGGCCAACATGGTCAGCTACTTCCAGGTCGGCACGCAGTGGGTGACCAAGAAGGGCAACCCGGCCGGGGTCGCGCTGGACAACGCCTGCGGCAAGAAGATCGCGGTGCAGAAGGACACGGTCCAGGTCGAGGACATCCAGAAGCGCTCCAAGGCGTGCACCGACGCCGGCAAGCCGGCGATCACGGTCGACCAGTTCCCGGGCCAGGACGCCGCCACCGCCGCCGTCGTGTCCGGCAAGGACGACGCGATGCTGGCCGACTACCCGGTCGGCGTGTACGCGGTGACGCAGTCCAACGACGCCCTGGAGCTGCTGGACAAGCAGTACGAGGCGGCGCCGTACGGCTACGTGCTGGCCAAGGAGCAGACGCAGCTGGCCGAGGCGGTGCGGGACGCCACCAAGGCCGTGATCGCCGACGGCTCGTACAAGCAGGTGCTCGACAAGTGGAAGGTGGGAGACGGCGCGATCACGGACCCCGCGATCAACCCGTGACGACATGACCACCGAGGAAGCGACAACCGCGCGGGCACGGCCGGAACCGATCAAGGCCGTGCCCGTGCGGCACCCCGGACGATGGGTCGCCGTGGCGGTGCTCTCCGTCCTGGCCGCGATGTTCGTCCACCTGCTGGTGACCAACGAGGCCTTCAACTGGTCCTTCATGGTCGACAAGATGTTCCGGCCGCCGATCATCGAGGGCCTGCTGCGCGGCACCGTGCTGATGACTGTCAGCGCGATGCTCATCGGCGTCACGCTCGGCGTGGTGATCGCGGTGATGCGGCTGTCGGACAACCCGATCCTGCGCGGCGTGGCCTGGCTCTACACCTGGTTCTTCCGGGCCGTGCCCCGGCTGGTCCTGCTGGCCGTCTTCGGCAACATCGGCATCCTGTGGAGCCGGGTCGAGTTCGGGGTGCCGTTCGACACCCAGATCGGCCAGCTGTTCGGCATCGACAACCTGCAACTGCGGCTGTTCGGGTTCTCCTCCCGTGACATCCTCACCGGCTTCATGGCCGGTCTGCTCGGCCTCGCGCTCTCCGAGGCCGCGTACATGGCGGAGATCGTCCGGGCCGGCATCCAGTCGGTCGATCCCGGTCAGACCGAGGCCGCTCAGGCACTCGGCCTGAGCCGTGCCCAGCTACTGCGCCGGGTGGTGCTGCCGCAGGCGATGCGGGTGATCATCCCGCCGACCGGCAACGAGACCATCGCCATGCTCAAGGACACGTCCCTGTTGCTCTACGTGCCGGTGAGCGTGGAGCTGTTCTTCCAGCTCGACGCCGTCGGCAAACGGACGTTCCAGATCTTCCCGATGTACGTCGCGGCGTGCCTGTGGTACCTGTTCCTGACCAGCATCCTGCTCGTCGGCCAGTACTACCTGGAGCGCCACTTCGGCAAGGGATACGGCGTCACCGGGCGGGCCCGGCTGAGGCTGCGAGGGATGACGGCCGAGGCCGGTGGCGGCGCGGGGGTGGTGAAGTGACCGAGCTGATCGTGCCCGCGCAGGCCACCGCGCCCACGGCCGGGTCCGGCCTGATGGTGCGGGCCGAGCAGGTGCACAAGTCGTTCGGGCCGCTGGAGGTGCTCAAGGGCATCGACCTGGAGGTCCGCTCCGGCGAGGTGTGCTGCCTGCTGGGGCCCTCGGGCTCCGGCAAGTCGACGTTCCTGCGCTGCATCAACCACCTGGAGAAGATCGACGCCGGCCGGATCTGGGTCGACGGCGACCTGATCGGCTACCGGGAGCGCGGCGGCAAGCTGTACGAGATGCGGGACAAGGAGGTCGCCGCGCAGCGCCGTGCCATCGGCATGGTGTTCCAGCGGTTCAACCTGTTCCCGCACATGACGGTGCTGCAGAACGTCATGGAGGCGCCGGTGCTGCTGCGCCAGGCGAAGAAGGCGCAGGCCCGCGAGCACGCCGCGCAGCTGCTGGACCGGGTGGGGCTGGGCGACAAGCTCGGCGCGTACCCCGGTCAGCTCTCCGGCGGCCAGCAGCAGCGGGTGGCGATCGCCCGGGCGCTGGCCATGCGGCCGAAGCTGATGCTGTTCGACGAGCCGACCAGCGCGCTCGACCCGGAGCTGGTGGGCGAGGTGCTGGACACGATGAAGGACCTGGCCCGCGACGGCATGACGATGATCGTGGTGACCCACGAGATCGGCTTCGCCCGCGAGGTGGGCGACCACCTCGTGTTCATGGACGGCGGCGTGGTGGTCGAGCAGGGTGACCCGCGCGAGGTGATCTCGGCGCCGAAGCACGAGCGGACCAAGGCGTTCCTGGCCAAGGTTCTCTGACCTCGGCCTCCGGTGCGGCGCGCGCCGCACCGGAGGCCGGAGTTGTCGGGCGTACGGACTAGAGTCGCAGCCGTGACAGCTACGACGCCGCGCCTGCTCCTCGTCGACGGACATTCCCTGGCATACCGGGCTTTCTTCGCCCTGCCTGTGGAGAACTTCTCCACCACCACGGGGCAGCCGACCAACGCCGTCTACGGCTTCACCTCGATGCTGATCAACGTGCTGCGCGACGAGCAGCCGACGCACATCGTCGTGGCGTTCGACGTCTCCCGCCGCTCCTTCCGCACCGAGAGGTACTCCGAGTACAAGGCCGGCCGCAGCGAGACCCCCACCGACTTCAAGGGCCAGGTCAGCCTGGTCAAGGAGGTCCTCGCCGCGCTGCGCGTGCCGGTGGTCGAGAAGGAGGGCTACGAGGCCGACGACGTCATCGCCACGCTCGCCTGCCAGGCCCGCGACCAGGGCATGGACGTGCTGATCACCACCGGCGACCGGGACGCGTTCCAGCTCGTCGGCGAGCAGGTGACAGTGCTCTACCCGCGCAAGGGCGTCTCCGACCTGGCCCGGATGGACCCGGCCGCGGTCGAGGCGAAGTACGGCGTCACCCCGGACCGCTACCGCGACCTGGCCGCGCTGGTCGGCGAGACCAGCGACAACCTGCCGGGCGTACCGGGTGTCGGCCCGAAGACCGCGGCCAAGTGGATCAACCTGTACGGCGGCGTCGAGGGCGTGGTGGCCCGCGCCGACGAGATCAAGGGCAAGGCCGGCGACAGCCTGCGCGAACGGCTGGCCGACGTGATCCGCAACTACGAGATCAACTGCCTGGTCTCCGACCTGGAGCTGCCGGTCCGCCCCGAGGACGCCCGCTGGCAGGGCTGGGACCGCGAAGCCGTGCACCAGGTCTTCGACACGCTCCAGTTCCGCATCCTGCGCGACCGGCTCTACCAATACCTGGAAGCCGTCGAGCCGGAGGCCGAGGCGGGCTTCGATCTGGCCGGCGAGGTGCTCACCGAGCCGGGCGCGCTCGCGGGCTGGCTCGACACGCACGCCCCGGCGGGCGCCCCGGTGGGCCTGGCGGTCACGCTCGACACCGGCCCCAACCGCCGGCACACCGCCACGGTGACCGCGATGGCGCTGGCCACCGCCGCCGGCGCGGGCGCCTGGTTCGACCCGAGCGCCCTGGGCGCCGACGACGAGACCGCGCTGGCCGGGTGGCTCGCCGACGCCGAGCGCCCGAAGGTGCTGCACGACAGCAAGCCGGCGGTGCTGGCGTTCGCCGCGCACGGCTGGGAGCTTCAGGGCATCGCCCGCGACACCCAGATCGCCGCCTACCTGGCCCGCCCCGACCAGCGCTCGTACGACCTGACCGACCTGGCGCTGCGCTACCTGCACCGGGAGTTGCGCGTCGACGCGCCGGAGACCGGTCAGCTCACGCTCGACGGGCTCGGCGACGAGGGCGTGGCCGAGCAGAACCTCATGCTCCAGGCCCGCGCCACGCTCGACCTGGCCGACGCGATCGACGCCGAGCTGTCCCGCGACGGCGAGCAGTCGGCCCGGCTGATGGCCGGCGTGGAGCTGCCGCTGATGCGGGTGCTCGCGACCATGGAGCGCACCGGCATCGCCGCCGACACCGACTACCTCTCCGAGCTGGAGGCGCACTTCGCCGCCGAGGTGAAGGCCGCCGCCCAGAGCGCGTACGAGGTGGTCGGCCGGGAGTTCAACCTCGGTTCGCCGAAGCAGCTCCAGGAGATCCTCTTCACCGAGCTGGGCCTGCCCAAGACCAAGCGGATCAAGACCGGTTACACCACCGACGCCGACGCGCTCCAGTGGCTCTACGCGCAGACCGAGCACCCGCTGCTGCACCACCTGCTGCGCCACCGCGACGTGGCGAAGCTCAAGTCGACTGTCGACGGTCTGCTCAAGTCGGTCTCCGACGACGGCCGGATCCACACCACGTTCAACCAGACGGTGGCGGCGACCGGGCGGCTGTCCTCCACCGAGCCGAACCTGCAGAACATCCCGATCCGCACCGAGGAGGGGCGGCGGATCCGGCGCGCGTTCGTCGTCGGCGAGGGCTACGAGTGCCTGCTCACCGCCGACTACAGCCAGATCGAGATGCGGATCATGGCGCACCTGTCCTCGGACGACGCGCTGATCGAGGCGTTCAACTCCGGGCACGACTTCCACGCCGCCACCGCGTCCTCGGTCTTCACGGTCGAGGTCGGCGACGTGACCGCCGACCAGCGCCGCAAGATCAAGGCGATGAACTACGGCCTGGCGTACGGGCTCAGCGCGTTCGGCCTGTCCCAGCAGCTCGGCATCAGCGCCGAGGAGGCGCGCGGGCTGATGGAGAACTACTTCGCCGGGTTCGGCGGGGTCCGCGACTACCTCCAGGAGGTGGTGGCCCGGGCTCGCCAGGACGGCTACACCTCCACCATCCTCGGTCGCCGCCGCTACCTGCCCGACCTGGTCAGCGACAACCGGCAGCGCCGCGAGATGGCCGAGCGGATGGCGCTCAACGCCCCGATCCAGGGTTCGGCGGCCGACATCATCAAGGTCGCGATGCTGCACGTCGACAACGCGCTGCGCGACGCCGGGCTGCGGTCCCGGATGCTGCTGCAGGTGCACGACGAGCTGGTCTTCGAGGTCGCGCCGGGCGAGCGGGAGACGCTGGAGGCGCTGGTGCGCAAGCAGATGGGCGAGGCGTACCCGCTGTCGGTGCCGCTGGAGGTGTCGGTGGGCGAGGGCCGCGACTGGAACAGCGCCGACCACTGACC